>VFKD01000318.1 GCA_009885735.1 bacterium | reverse complement strand
TGCTTTAAGCAGGAACCTGAGCTGCCCACCGAAGAGAAGGCCAGGCCCGTTGACGAATACGCACTTCGGGCCTATAATCTAGCAAGTAATTCCGGCTGAGCGCCCTGCTTGGGAGGCCGACTTCACTATGCGCCAATTCGTACGGCTATTTCTCGTCACTCTGATATGCGGCATCGCGCCCGCGTCTTCCTTTGCCACGCCTGCCAATCGGGTTGCACTTGCCAAGCACTACGGCCGGTTTCTGGTTCGGACGCTGGACAACTGCACAACGTGTCATGTTGGCCCATCCCCTACGGTTCTGCCCACAAGCCTAGCTGCGTTCCCGCACAATGCGTATGGCGCTCGGCTCCGCGCCGTGGCTGATGCGATGCGCAAGGCCGGCAAGAAGGCCGACATTCCGGCACGGTCAGCCGAGATTGCAAACGAAGATTCAGACGGCGATGGAGTGAAGAACGAGGCCGAGCTCCTGCTGGGATTTCGCCCCGGCAACGCGAAGAGCAAGCCAAAGGCTGCAGATTTGGCGACGCTTGCGGAGCGAGCCACAGATTTCAAGCGGTATCTCGCCTCCTACCGATGGCTTCCGTTTGAGTCCGTCAAGCGACCGGCCTTGCCTGCCGTAAAGGTTGCTGCGGCAGGTGCAAATCCGGTTGACCTCTTCCTGGAGGCCGCGCGTCGCAGACAGTTCCTTGCTGCCCGCCCAGCGGCAACCAGAACCACGCTCATCCGTCGGGTCTATGTGGATCTGATCGGACTTGTGCCCACGCCTGCGGAGATAGCTGCGTTCGAGGCGGACCGCTCGCCAAATGCCTACGAGAAGGTGGTCGATAGGCTGCTGGCGAACCCGCGGTACGGCGAGCGCTGGGGCAGGCACTGGATGGATGTGTGGCGCTACAGCGACTGGGCCGGGTGGACGGACGGGGGCCAAGTTCGCGACAGCAAGCCCTTCATCTGGCGATGGCGCGACTGGATCGTGGAGTCACTGAACTCCGACAAGGGCTACGACGGAATGCTCCAGGAGATGCTCGCGGCGGATGAGCTTGCCCCTGGAGACGAGGCTGCCGCCCGCGCCACGGGATTCCTGGTTCGCAACTACAAAATGCTCAGCCGCGAGCAGTGGCTGGAAGACACCGTTGGACACACCGGCAAGGCATTCCTGGGAATCACGACTCACTGCGCCAAGTGCCACGACCACATGTACGATCCTCTTGCCCAGACAGACTACTATCGATTTCGAGCTATCTTCGAGCCGCACAATGTGCGCACGGACCGAGTGCCGGGTCAGCTTGATACAGCCAAGGACGGCCTCGTGCTGGCCTACGATGCCGATCCAAAGGCCGCCACCTACCTCTTCCCGCGTGGAGACGAGCGCAACCCGGACAAGACGAAGGCGATAGAGCCGGGAGTTCCGGGCGCATTCGGCGGCGCGTTCGACATCAAGGAGGTCTCTCTCACGCGATTGGCCTACCAGCCGGACAAGCGCCAATATGTGATACGCGACCTAATCGCCGCCTCAAGCGCAGCGATCACTGAAGCGCGAACAGCCCTTGATAAGCTGCCCAAAGACAAGCCCTCAAGGGTCGAGACTGAGAAGCTGCGACTGGCGAATGCAAGCTACGCGGCACTTCTAAACGTTCTCGAGGCCGAGCGTCTTGAAGATGCCGACAAGAAGGGCTCCGACGAGTGGAAGGCCGCCGCCACGGAGGCGAACCGCCGTCAGCGTCAGGCCGCCGTGTACCAGTCGAACCTGACCCTCTGGGGCGCTGAGATTGCCGCAACAGCGGCCGAGAAGGTGAAGGGGGAGGCAAAGGACGAGGCAGCCAAGACCAAAGCGGCCACGGACGCTGCCGCCGCGACGAAGGCGCTTGACGCTGCAAAGACAGCGGCCACCGATGCAGCAAAGAGCGCTGGCGCGGCGCCGAGCGACGCATACAAGCCTCGGGAAGTGGCCGCCTATCCCGCGACCAGTACGGGCCGCCGATTGGGCTTCGCACGATGGCTGACTGACAAACAGAACCCGTTGGCCGCCCGAGTGGCGGTAAACCATATCTGGGCTAGGCACTTCGGGGCAGGACTTGTTCCAAGCCTTGGAGACTTTGGCCGCAACGGGCAACAGCCCACTCATCCGGAACTGCTCGACTGGCTGGCGAGCGAACTGATGGCGCGCAACTGGCAGATGAAGCCGATCCATCGCCTGTTGGTCACCAGCGCTGCCTACCGCATGTCGTCTACTGCATCAAAGGCTGAGCTTGCCAAGGACCCCGACAATCGGTATCTCTGGAGGATGTCGTCGCGGCGAATGGAGGCGGAGGCCGTACGAGACAATATTCTCTATACCGCGGGCAGCCTGGATGAGACGATGGGCGGGCCGGAGATCGATCACAACTTGGGCCTGGTCTCGAAGCGGCGCAGCATCTACTTGCGAATTGCCGCCGAGAAGGAGACCGAATTCCTGAAGCAGTTCGACAGCCCGAGCGTCACCGAATGCTATGAGCGCAAGCCGAGCGTTATGCCTCAGCAGGCCCTCGCCCTGGCAAACAGTCAGCTCACCCTCGACCAGTCGAAGCTTCTGGCCCAAAAGCTCGACCTAGACTGCTGCATGACTCCGAAGGAGTTCGTGGCGGCGGCATTCAAACAGGTATTGGGCCGAATGCCGACCGCTCGCGAGGCCAAGCTGTCGGAAGAGTTCCTGGCAAAGGCATCCGTCCCGGCTGCTGGGACAAAGACCGTATCGGCGGATGCTCCAGCAACCTCGCTGGATCGCGCCAAGCAGAGTCTCGTTCTCGTGCTCTTCAACCACAACGATTTCGTGACGGTGCGATAACCCGTGACAACCAACTCGCGCGGATGAAGTCGCACGGCAAACAGAAGGCCAAGAAGAAGCCTGAGGGCGCTTACAGCATTCCGACAGCGGAGCCCGTGGTCGTCGAGCGCAGCATCTCGCTTGGCGAAGATCGCCTAGCGTACTCTGTCGAAACCGGCGTGCTGCCCCTGCGTGCCGAAGATGGCGAGGCGCAGGCCGGCATCTTCTATATGGCGTACACGGTGGCCTCGGAGCAACCGCGTCCACTCCTCTTCTCGTTCAACGGCGGTCCCGGATCGTCGTCCGTCTGGCTTCACCTCGGCGCACTTGGGCCGCGCCGCGCGTGCATGCTCCCGGATGGAAGCCTGCCGGCCCCGCCCTACCGCCTGGAGGACAACCCGCACACCTGGCTGCCGTTTGCGGACATCGTCTTCATTGATCCCGTCGGGACTGGCTTCTCGCGGCCAAAAGACACCGAGACCGGCAAGAAGTATTGGAGCGTGGAAGGCGACATCGAGTCGATCGGGCGCTTCATTCGGCTCTTTCTCACGAGGCACAATCGCTGGCAGTCTCCGCTCTTCCTCGCGGGAGAAAGCTATGGAACCACTCGTGCGGCAGGCCTCTCGAACTGGCTGCTCGACCACGGCATAGCGCTGAACGGCATCATCCTAGTGTCGAGTATCTTGAACTTCCAGACTGCGGACTTTCACGTCGGAAATGACCTTCCATACCACCTGTTTCTGCCCACCTATGCGGCAACCGCGCACTTCCACGGCAAGACTCGCCATCAAGACAAGTCCGTGACCGAGTTCTTGGCCGAGGTCGAGCGGTGGGTGGAGGCCGACTACGTACCGGCTTTGGCTAAGGGAGACCGGATATCGAAAGCAGAGCGCGCCGGACTCGCTGAAGCTATGAGTGGATTCCTTGGACTTGACGCCCAATACCTGGTGCAGAGCAACATTCGCGTCGAGATCAGCCGGTTTTGCAAGGAGCTGCTGCGAGGCGAGAATCGAACTGTTGGCCGGCTGGACAGCCGCCTAAAAGGGATTGACCTGCTGGCGACCGCCGAGAAGCCGGACTACGACCCGAGCATGACCG
>VFKD01000542.1 GCA_009885735.1 bacterium | reverse complement strand
TGCTATTAGTCCTTTGAAAGGACCCATAAGACCATGAAGTTTTCAGGTGCGCAGATTATGCTGGAGTGCCTCCGCCAGGAGGGAGTGAAGCACATCTTCGGATATCCGGGCGGCGCAGTCCTTCCTATCTATGATGCGCTGTACGACTATAAGGACATCACCCACATCCTCGTGCGCCACGAACAGGGCGCCGCTCACATGGCGGATGGCTATGCTCGGGCAACCGGGCAGGTGGGCGTCTGCCTAGCCACAAGTGGCCCGGGCGCTACGAACCTGGTGACCGGAATTGCCACGGCGTACATGGACTCCATCCCCATGGTGGCCATCACAGGCCAGGTGCGAACCACCGCAATCGGGAAGGATGCCTTCCAGGAGGCAGACATTACCGGCATCACCATGCCGATCACCAAGCACAACTACCTCGTTAAGTCCGGCGACGAGATTGCACGCGCGATTGCTGAAGCATTCTATATTGCAAATACGGGCCGCCCAGGACCCGTTTTGGTCGACCTCCCGCTCGACGTCTGCCTGAACAAGATTGAGTGGGATCCCTCGACCTACCCAAAGAAGGTGACCATTGCGTCGTACAAGCCGAACAATCGAGGGCATGAAGTCCAGATCAAGAAGGCAGCCGCTGCCATTGCCGAGGCAAGCCGGCCCGTGCTCTATGTGGGCGGCGGCGCCATCGCATCCGGCGCCCAGGCGGAGGTGACAGAGCTTGCCGAGCGAACGAATATCCTCACTACCACCACGCTGCTGGGTAAGGGCGCCATTGATGAAACTCATCGCCTTGCGATGGGAATGCTGGGAATGCACGGCACCGCCTATGCGAACCATGCGGTGGCCAACTGTGACCTGTTGATTGCAGTAGGAGCGCGGTTTGACGATAGGGTTACGGGCAAGGTAGACCAGTTCGCCACCAAAGCAAAAGTGATCCACATCGACATCGATCCTGCAGAAATCGGCAAGGTTCGTGTACCGGAGATCCCGATTGTGGGAGACGTGCGCACGGTTCTGCGAGAGCTGCTCAAGCACGTTGAAGAGCGCCCGTGGGGCGAGTGGAACGACCAGATCGCAACCTGGAAAGAGCTCTTCCCGCTCATCTACCCCCGCGATGGCAAGCTCTATGCGGAGTATGTCATTGAGCAGATAGGCGAGGCAACCGACTGGCAGGCCATCATGACAACGGATGTGGGTCAGCACCAGATGTGGGCCGCGCAATACTACAAGTGCCGCAGGCCGCGACAGTTCATCACCTCGGGCGGCCTCGGCACCATGGGCTACGGCCTTCCCGCGGCAATTGGAGCCCAGATGGCACTGCCGGATTCTCGCGTCTTCTGCCTTTCTGGAGATGGCTCGTTCCAGATGTGCGCGCAGGAACTGATGACGGCCACGGTCTATGGCCTGCCGGTCATCACCGCGATCATCAACAACCGCTCGCTCGGCATGGTTCGCCAGTGGCAGGAGATGTTCTATAGCGAGCGCTATAGCCACGTAGACCTGCAGGCCTCGCCCGACTTTGTGAAGCTGGTGGAGGCCTATGGCGGAGTTGGATTGCGGGTAGACAAGCCGGAGGACGTCCGCGCGGCTCTCGAAGAGAGCCTTAAGATCAAGAACAGGCCGGTGGTTCTCGACTGTGTGATTCCCACCGAAGAGAACGTCTACCCGATGATCCCGTCCGGGCAGAGTATCGACGAGATGCGCATTCGCGAGAACCTGGAGGACCTCAAAGCCAGCGTCCACGCGGATGCGGAAGCGTGGTCGTTCTCGGACGAGGATCAGGTGCTGGCACGATATGTCGAAGTCGCAAAGGGTGGTGAAGCACGCAAGGAGTCCCTTATTGATGGCTAATGTGATGAGTCCAGCCCTCCTCGCGCAGATGTCTCAGCAGCATGTTGTTACGGCTCTGGTGGAGAACCGCGCCGGGGTCCTGGCACGTGTCGCCGGCCTCTTCGCCAGACGAGGTTACAATATCGAGTCGCTCACTGTGTCGGTAACCGACGACCCGCAGGTCTCTCGCATGACCATTGTGGTGGGCGGCGACCACCGCGTGCTCGAGCAGATCACCAAGCAGCTTCACAAGCTCATTGAGGTGATCCGAGTGATGGACTACACCGAGATTCCGGCGGTCGAGCGCGAGCTCGCCTTCATCAAGGTCTCGGCAGAGTCGAAGGATCGCGCGGAGATCATGCAGATCGTGGAGATATTCCGCGGGCGCATCATCGACATGGGCGAAAAGACGTTCATCATTGAGGTGACCGGAAGCGTGGACAAGATAGACAAGGTGTGTGACCTGCTTAACAGCTACGGCATCAAGGAGATGGTTCGCACCGGGCTCATCGCCATGGCGCGGGGCGCCCGTACAGCCTAGGCAGATCTTCTCATGAACGAGGCGGCGGTCCCCCGTCATTCCAGCGAAAGCTGGAATCCAGAAGGGCAAGACTGGGTTCCCGCTAAGGACATGCGGGAATGACGGCTTGGCAGTCTGCACAGCTTTCACGAGTAATGTGAGTAGGCAGGCTAGGCCGACCTAGCTAGATGCATGGAGATCAGACCATGGACGAGATGCGCGAGATAGTGACGATGCCCCAGGCGAACACTGCGTTTCTGGCGCTCGCCATCGCCACTCCCTTGCTCGCTGCGGTGGTCTTCGCCCTGCTCCGTGCTCGCATGCCAGACAAGAAGGTGGCCGGACGTGTTAGCAGTCTCATCGCGCTCGCTGGACCGGTGAACCTGGCCGCCTGGAAGGTGTATAACGCGATTACGGATCGGCTCGGCCTAGACAGCGTGAAGAACCTGCTGGTCAATCTTGCGCTGTTCGTAGTCATCGGCATAGTCGCGGGATTAGCGTTTGGAAAGTTCTGGAACCGGGGTCCTGCAGCCGGAACACGTACGGATACAGAAACGGGCGCTGCACCCTCGGGCGAAGGCTAGGCGTGACGCAGCCCGACGGCACCTGGAGAATCTGGAAGGACCCCTCTGTAGCCGGACGTTTTGTTGACGGGCGAAGAGCCGCGATACCCGGATCGAGCGAGCAGCTCGATACACTGCTCCGGTTGGTGGAGCGAGTGGATGCACGGCACAAGCGGGTGCTCGACATCGGGTGTGGAGACGGACTGCTTCTGGAGACTGTGATGCGCGCTACGCCGGTTGAGCGTGGAGTTGCGCTGGACGGCTCTCCTGCCATGCTGGAGAAGGCGCAGGTGCGGTTCGAACTGCTCGGCTTGTTCAGCCATCTGGTCGAGTACATAGAGGCGGACTTCAACGACCCGGAGTGGACTCAAACGCTGCCGATACCGGCGTTCGATGTAGTCGTGAGCGGATTTGCTATCCACCACAGCGAGGACGAGCGCAAGCGGCAGTTGTACCAAGAGATCTGGAGCCTTCTCGAGCCCGGTGGGGTATTTGTGAATATCGAGCACGTCGCAAGCCGAACGCCTTTCGGAGAAGAGCTGTTTGAGGC
>VFKD01000315.1 GCA_009885735.1 bacterium | reverse complement strand
CCACGGCGATGCCATGGGCTAGGGTTGTTGTGCGCCTCCGGCGCGAGAGAGCCGTTCAGCCCCGGAGGGGCGAAAGAACATCAGCCTCGGGCAGCGCCCGGGGAGCCAAGGGCAGCGCCCGGAGAACGCACACGAGACGATGGGCCGCTGCGTTTCACCACGGCGATGCCATGGGCTAGGGTTGTTGTGCGCCTCCGGCGCGAGAGAGCCGTTCAGCCCCGGAGGGGCGAAAGAACATTAGCCTCGAGCAGCGCCCGGGGGAGCCTAAGTGCCACGATTTCACCATCGATTCTGCCACGAAACGGCTGTGGCAGGCTCAGGAAATGCGAAATTACGTAGCTAGTGGAGAGCGATGGCCACGGAGGCGGGCGGGGCAAGCCCCGCATCCCTACGCAAGTCGCACCGTAGGTGGAACGGTCGTTTGTCATCAGCATGTTGGGCTACGGACCTAATCCACGAAGGTGGATTTCGTGCCCTTCTCAGCCGCGACTTCAGTCGCAGGTGACGCGAAGAGCCCTGTATCCCTACCCAGTCATCACCCGCCTCACCAGGAAGTCCGTCGTCACCTCGCCGCGCTTGTAGAACGGATTCGCGATGATCCGCTTCTGGAGCTCGACGTTCGTGGGGATGCCGGTCACCTCTATCTCGTTGAGGCAGCGGGCCATGCGGGCTATCGCCGAAGCTCGGTCCGGCCCCCACACGATCAGCTTTCCCAGCATCGGATCGTAGTAGGGAGGAACCTCGTAGCCGGCATAGACGTGGCTGTCGATTCGCACCCCTAAGCCGCCAGGAAAGTGGAGCGTCTTGATGGTGCCCGCGGAGGGAGCATAGTTGCGCTCGGGGTCTTCCGCCGTGATGCGGCATTCGATAGCATGGCCGTGCATCTTCACGTCCTTTTGGGCGATGGAGAGCGGCAGGCCGGCAGCAATGCGAATCTGCTCCTGCACGATGTCCACTCCGGTCACCAGCTCCGTCACCGGGTGCTCTACCTGCAGGCGCGTATTCATCTCCAGGAAGAAGAAGGCGCCCTGCTTGTCCACCAGGAATTCGAGAGTGCCTGCGTTCTGGTAGCCGACCGACTTGGTTAGGCGAACCGCTGCTTCGGATATCTTGTTCTGGAGAGACGAGGAGAGATGCGGCGCGGGCGCTTCCTCAACCAGCTTCTTGTGCCGAACGTTTTGCACCGAGCACTCGCGCAGGCCGAGGTGGATTACGTGGCCGTGCGCGTCGGCCATCACCTGCGCCTCGATATGCCGCGGTTCTTCCACGAGCTTCTCGATGTAGACCTCGGGGTTGCCGAACGCAGCCAGCGCTTCGCCCTTGGCCATCTGCAGCGCCCGCGGAAGGTCATCGGCGTCGTCCACCCGCCGGATACCGGTACCGCCGCCGCCGGCGACCGCCTTGATGTAGAGCGGGTAGCCGATAGTGGAGCCGACCTTCAGCGCCTCGGCCTCGCTGCCAACCGTTCCACCCGTTCCCGGAATGATCGGGACTTTGGCCGAGCGGGCTATCTCTCGGGCGCGGGCTTTGTCGCCCATCTGCTCGATCACCTCGGCAGGTGGTCCGATGAACTTCACCTGACAGGCTTCACACGCCTCCACGAAGCTGGCCTGCTCGCTCAGGTAGCCATATCCAGGGTGGATTGCTTCGGCCCCGGTGATGTGAGCCGCCTCGATGATGTTTGGCGCGTGGAGGTAGCTGTCTTTGTTTGGCGGCGGCCCGATACAGACCTTCTCGTCCGCCAGTTTCACATGTTGGGAGTGGGCGTCCGCCGTGCTATAGACCGCCACGGTCTTGATGCGCATCTCCTGGCAGGCCCGGATAACGCGAACGGCTATCTCGCCTCGGTTGGCGATGAGGATCTTATTGAACATAGATGAGTTCGGAGTTTCGCTTCAATTTGATAGGATGCTGCATCGTTCGGCCGTGCGACCCTGTCCACAACGTCCACAGGCTGATCAGTACGCCTCATGCCCCGAATGGACGCAGTGAACCTTCTGACTGCCGCTGTCCCACTGGTAGGCTTCAGAGCCCACGGGACACTTGAGCATGGCCGAGTCCAGCCCGCGCACGTCCCGAAGGCTATAGACACCCTGGTAGTCTGGGTCTCCCGCAGCCATAGCGGCGATGCTCTGGCGAACTGTACCCAGGTTCGTCTGGCACACCACGTCCTTTGCCATCGAAATGGGCGCCTTGTACGTCTTGCCGTCCGCCGACTTGCCGCCCAAGTAGCGCGGGAGCACGAACGAGGCGATGCAGATGAGGAGCACGCAAACAACCAGAACCTCGATGAGGCCCATGGCTCGAGTCCGGCTTCTCATGGCTGCCCTCCTCGCCAACTGAGTCAGTCTACCGCCACGGCGAAGAGTCGGTGACCGTATTCCACCGCCATGCCGGGCTCAACAGCGATTTCGGTGACGGAGCCGCCAAATTCCGCTCGAACATCGTTCATCAGCTTCATGCTCTCGATAAGGCCCACAATCTGCCCGCGCTCCACGGCGCTGCCCACATCCAGCGGGGGCTTTGCGGGATGATAGATGCCCACCATGGTCGCCTCGATCCACTCCACGCTGGAATCCGGCGAGCCGTCCGCTGAAACAGCTTGTGCTGGCATCGTAGGAGCTGCGGCATTGGTCAATACGGGCGGCGCAGCAGCAGGAATTGCCGACGGCGGACCCACTCGAACCGTTACCCGCGAACTGCCGGAGCGCAGCGTAATCTCCGCGACACCCGTGGACTGCGCGAGGTTCACCAGGCGCTGAATCTCCTCGAACGACAGTCCGGATTCACTGGCGTCCTCCACTATATCTTGAGCCTAAACATGCAGTACTCCAGGAACCGAAGCGCCAAGGTGGTTCCAACCACCACAAGGCAGCCCAGCACCACGTACTGCGCAGCCGGCGGAATGCTGGACGCCACTCCGAGGTTCTTGGCGCTGGGGTCGAGCGAGAGCTTCACCATCGCGCTGTCGACAGTCTTCAAGAGATTGTTAAGCGTGTCGGCAATAGGGCCCATCTGCCATACAGCGAGCGCGGGAACCGCAGCCACCGTGATAGGCGCAAAGAACTGGTACTTCATTCGCTGGTGCTCGTTATAGATAACGCAATTGCGGCAGCGCTGCTTCTTCTGGTCCATCGTGAGGTTCGGATTGTGCGGAATCTTCACGTTTCTCTTATTCACCGTGGTAGGCACGCGCGGCGGCAGCTTAATCTTGATCGTGGGTTCCTTGCCGATGCCCTCCTCGGCGGGGTCCAAGGAGAGGTCGAAGTCCTTCGCCGTCTCTTCCTTGTGCAGAACAGCGTCCATCGCCTGCCGAATGACGCTCTCCTCGCACATGCAGCCCACTCGCTCGCGCCAGCACCGGGTCTTGGCGTGGTAGATCGGACAGTTCTTGCGAATGGCATCGCGGCAGAACGGAAGCTGCCAGCACTTGGCGAGCATGCCGATAAGCGGAGCGCCAACCGGCGCCTCCTCTTTCGTGGCGCCGCCATACTGCATGGCTGTGAAGTCTTCTTGTGATCGGCGGCCACCGTCCGTGCACCGTATGAAGATATCGCGCACCGTAAGAAGTCCGCCAGGGACCACTGCGAAGAGCCCGAGCAGCCTCAGCTCGTTGTAGAGCGAGAGCGCCGCCATATTTTTGGTTTGGCTCCAGGTGGCAAGCTGACCGGGGAAGAACATGTCGAATAAGAACGGCACACCGTAGTAGAGCACCGCCCCCACGGTGATCATGGAGTAGCCGAGCGACTCCTCGTCGACGAAGAGCACGCAGACGGTGATGAGCAGGATGCCGACGCTCACGTTCAGATAGCCGATGGCGCCCTGAAGATTCTGGGTGATGCGCAGCCGCGCAGCCGGCGTGAGCGAACCCCACTGCTCGGCGCCCGGACCCAGGAAGCCCCAGAGGATGTAGGCAAAGAGGACGATGGAGGCGACCGCGGAGAGCTGCATCGCCTTGCGCATCCAGTCCATGAGGGTCTGGACGAACCTCTCGTTGGAGCCGCTTCTTCCGCGCTGGACAGTTGGCACTATTGGGGTACCTCGCCTGATGAGAGGAGTGGTTGGCGCTCTTGAGCTACTTCACGCGCTCCAGATAGCTATCCGTACGAGTATCGACCTTCACTTTGTCGCCAATGTTCACAAAGAATGGGACATTGATAACCGCGCCGGTCTCGAGCGTGGCAGGCTTGCTGCCGCCGGAGGCCGTGTCGCCGCGAACTCCAGGGTCGGTCTCGGCAATCTCAAGCTCGGCAAAGAACGGCACCTCGACCCCGACAATGGTGCCGTCGTGGTCGATCACCGAGACCTCGGTGCCGTCCTTGAGGTACTTAACCGAATCTCCAATGGCAGATCTCGGAACGGAGACCTGCTCATACGACTCGGTGTCCATCAGGAAGTACTCGTCTCCCTGATGATAAAGGTACTGCATCGGCTTGCGATCGAGGCGCGCGTGCTCTATCTTCTCGCCTGCTCGGAACGTCTTGTCGATGGTGCCGCCGGTCTTGAGGTTGCGAATCTTGGTGCGAACGAAAGCGCCGCCCTTGCCCGGCTTGACGTGCTGAAACTCAACGATGGTGAAGATGTCGCCATCTAGGATGAATGAGAGGCCGTTGCGGAAGTCGCTGGTGTCCATCGTGCTGCGGTACGCCTCCGGGGGAGCCGTTCTTGGCGCTCACGCCGTGCTCCAGAGGAACGCATTATAGCATACGGGCTTTGGTGGCGCAATTCGGGGGCGGGAGAGGTGAGGGATGAAAGCGATACAATGGACCCCAGGAGCGCATGGGACCGGAGGGACGCACGGGACTTAAGAGCCGCCACGAGAATCTGAGAATGGCTTGTCGCTCTTGTCCCTACGGTCGCTGAAGTCCCTTCCGTTCCTCGCCAGTCTGGATCCTGGTTGAACTCCTGTGCGCCTCTACGACTCCGAGATCCCTAGGCCGGCGCCCCTGCCTACCACGGAAACTCGCGAGAATCTCTCCTCGGCATTGGCGATGACCCATCCTCGCTGAGGATCGTGCCGGCCCCGGAATCGTACGTCATGTTGACGACGTGTCCACTGTCATCGTAACTGGCAAGCGGACCTCTCGGTGTCCGAGCGCTTGGGGCTGGTCCTTCGGTATCTGGAGTTGTACCGGCAGGTTTGGCGTGCCCGCCACTGTAAGGATAGGTTGCGATTCCGCCAGAGGCATCGTAGACCATGTTTGTGATCTGACTGAGTGGCTCGTATAATCGTAATTCAGGGAACCGCCGGTTGGCATCGAGTGCAATCGACGGGTCGTAGGTGAAGGTGTACATAGTGACCTCCATTGGCAGGACGTGTGTTGGGGAGAGTTTCGCAGCTAACCCCGTCGGTTCCTGCATGCGCGCAACGCATCTCGCAGAGGACGGTGCGTTACAAACAGCGTGGTTCACGAGGATGGCGCCGATTGCACGCGCACGTCCCCGATCGGCGTGCCTCCTTAAGTGCCCTTGCGGAACAAAGTATAGGTTACACCAGGAGTAATAACAACCAAATTATCTGAGCGCCTTCTCGAGTCCGCACGATTGCGCAATCCGAGTGACTTCCGCCTTCGCCGCAGCCCTCGCCTCATCTGAGCCTACCCAATACGCTCTGACCATGAAATACTCGTGCGTAGAGAGGGCTCTTGCAATGCTGCCGTTGCACTGGGTAATCGGCAAGATCCGTCGTCCAGATAAAATGCGAACTACCTTTTCTCCATCATGACCTGAGCTTGGGTCCACGTCGTCTCTCACGCGGCTTGGCTTGCTCATTATTGTGAATGGATTCGGGCTCCACAAAATGCACCCTCCACGCAGAGTGTCACTCTTGTCAACCTGGATCCTCATGTCCATTGCGCGTCGCTTCAGCTCATCAATTCCGCGCCTGCCGCCTGAGGAGATCACACTCTCGCGCATGTAGAGTACGTCGGCTGGACGACGGGCAATCAGCCGACCAATGCAGTACATCGCAAGAGTTGGTGCATTCGCTTGCAGACGTTGGTGCTCTTCGTGCAGCTTGCCCCAGAGCCAAGCATCATCCCAGCGCGGCCACTCATTCCCAGGGATCGCCTTGCATACCGCTTCCTCGGTCAGATCTAGTGTGCCGTGTTGCAGAAGATGCCGCACAGCCGCCTGCAACATCTGTTCAAACCCCACCACGGACTTCTGATACACGACCTGGAGATAATCAAACATCCGAGATATTAGGAAGTGGTCTACCGCTCTCAGCGCCTTGTCCTTGACGCAGACATACTTTGGGAGGCCCGCATCATCCTTTGGCGAGCCGGCCTTACGGAGGACAATGTTCCTCAAAATGAAGTCAAGGTCGACTGACCCGTATGGCAACCCTGTGGCCTGAGACGAACGTCTGAGGTAGTCGAGGCGGTCTGCGTCGAGGTCTGAGGAGACGAGACTTGAGTAGATTGACTCCGTGCCTGCCGCGCGGGTGAACACACTTTCAACACGATTCGGGTCTAGTTCATACTTCGAAAGAACATCTCGCAGTTCAGGGTCCAGAGTAAGGACCTTGCCGCCGACCTCCTCATGTTTCATGAGCGTGGTTCGCACATCCGGGGCTACTCCGACGGTGTGGTCTGTGGTTGGAAAGGCAACACTGCTATAGTAGTCCTCCACTGCATGTTCTGTAGCATGAGCCAAAGGATAGTGCCCGACATCATGAAGTATCATCGCGAGACGGTACAGTTGCCAATCAGGACTGAACCGCCTAACTCTGAGTCTGTCTAGAATCTCGCCGAGCACATGGGCCGCCCCAATTGAGTGGATGAACCTTGAATAGGTCGCGCTGGGAAACACAAGGCTGACGAGACCCAACTGCCCAACCCGTCGGAGCCGTTGAAACACCGAAGTATCAATCACGTCGAGTTCAACCTGGGTCAGCGGTATGGACCCGTAGATTGGATCACTTATAGCCTTGGGGAAGCCACTCCCTCTAGGCATCTCGTAAGTACTTGGTCCGTGCCGCTAGACCATCGTCGTACAGATGCACAAGCTTTGGCTTCTCCTGGCTGAACTTGGCCCGCAGGTCGTTACTCGTCACGTGCTGGACGCGTCGCATGTAGTCCAAACTTGCCACGGTTTCAAGCCACTCGGTGGCTGAAGCGTCGTCCGGTTTGCCATCTATAGTGGCTTTCGCCTTGTGCAACCTAGTGCGCAGGTCGTCGCTCGCCACATAGGGCTTAAGTTGTTCCGAATAGGTTCTCGCCTCAAAGTAATCATCCGCTAGTTCACTGCAATACGGACCTCGTAAATACCACCCAAAGCGGTAACCTAGGTTTACTCCGGTGACCTGCGCGATATAGATAGCCTTCTGCATGGTCAGACGGCAATCCATCGCGTCCACAGACATCGCTACTTCAAGCACGTCCAGGACTACCTTTAGTCTGGCAAGCTTCTTCTCATCGGCCATCGTCCAATCCCCCTTGGTTTGGGCCGTATATGCGCCTCTTGCTAGCTGGAAGGCAACCAGGGCGTGGTAGCCTTCCGATTGCTTTCATTCTGGTTACTGTTTCTCAACGCCAAGATCCGGAAACTGGTCGAGCACTTGCGTCCAAATTGGTACATTGACCCGTCGGATGCTATCGGTGCACAACAGAAAGCAGATCGGTAAAGGATTCAACATCACATCCGCCGATACCTTGGAATCCTTTGTGCTTGAACAGAAAAGGGCACCTGTGCAGGCACGCAACCCCTCACCCCCGCACGTCCCCAACCTCAACCTCCACGCTTGGCTCGTAGATCCGCACGATGGCATCCGACCCCGTGGCCGTCAGCATGATGGCCAGCGTAACATCCCGCGGCACGTCAGACGAATGTGCCTGGTAGTGCTTTAGAGGTTCGCACACTCCGTCCAATTGAGATTGTAGCTGCGTAGCTGAGTTGTCGAACCGACCGATTACCCACTTGACACCAGCGCTGCGGACGGTCCCGTGGCCAATCGAGGTCGAGGACGAGGTCTGGCCACTACGTACTCGTGTGATCTTCGGGTAGTCCAACTCGAGATAGGTAGTGCGCAAATCTCGATGACAGGTGTTCACGATAGGGGCTGACGAGATAGCAGCGCCGCCGTGTGTCTAGCCCGAGGCGCACGTACAATTCGTCAGTAGGCATTGTAAAGTAAAGCTTGAAGTCCACCACAAGCTCGGGCACGCCTAGTCCAAGTGAGTCAGAGTCAGTTGGTACGGCCTCAAGAAACTGGTACCTGGCGGACTTATTCTTCTTTGCCTCGGCCCACAGTGAACTGTTCATGTCTTTCTTGCGCCGAACACTTTCCGCAGGTTCAACGACCCCGAAGAGGACATCTGAAATCTGCTGTCCAGTACCTCCGCCGAATCTTGCTGCATAGTCAGAGTCCAGGTCGCAATCCTGCGTCAGTATGACTGCATATGCGTGAAGCTTGAGACTCACAGTCAGCGTGTCTCCCGCAAGCTGTCGAGTGTCAAGAGTCGCCTGATACAGCGTAGATACGACTTCACCCTGCCTAAGAGCGCCACTCGCAGGGGACCCGGAGTACTTGGCAACCCTCTCCACTCACTAGTCCTCGCTGAAAACGAGTGGCGGGCGCTCATACGTTCTCCCAAACTGGGCGGGAAATGAGCGGACAGGAGCTTCGATTGCATGGGCTGGCGACCTGTCACGATGAAACTCAATGACACGGTCGATGCACTCTGCGATCTCGTCGATTCCGCTTGCTGGGACCATCGTCAGTGCGATGTGGCAGGCAACCAGTTTCAAAGTGTCAGACATGTTCAGGGCAGTGTCCGCAGCACCAACCGTCAATACCTGTGCCATGTACACCTTACCTGCATCGTGTGTCCAAGAAACAAACACCGAGCTCGTCGCACCCTCTGTTTGCCCCAGCCTATCGGGCAGGCTCCTGGTCCATGGCATCACGAAGTCTGTCGGTGATACACCATTGGAAGAGGTGTCCGGCCCGCTTGTTAAAGCCGTTAAGGACTCTGTCGGCATCGGTTGTCTCCGTCCTGTCATCGGTGAAAAAGTCGCTGTCTACCAGATAGTGAATTGCTTGGTCCTTGCCCGCTGAGGTACCGTGCTGAATGCGAACACGCCCAGATGGTTCGTCAAGTCGTAGAATTGCGGTCGTTTGGACAGCCTCTATGTCGTTTGGGTCCATCGGCGATGAGAGTATTCCGGCGATGTGTGGGCTCAGTAAATCTGACCACGTGCATCCAGCAAGGCCCAACACGTCGCGGTCGATCCGGTTCCGATAGCGCAGTCCCAATCGAGTGTAGTATGCAGGCTCGTATACGCTTAAGAGCGCAGAGAGCGGTGCCCTGAAGTTCGTCGTGAACTCGTCCCATGTCTCGTACTTGTTAGATGTTAATGCGATTGATTCACGGGTCAGAGTTACGGTCCAGTTGCTGTCAGCCGACACAAAATCGTAGGTAGGCGCCGCCAATCCCTGCGGGAACCTAGCGACGATAGCCTGCGCAACCGCAGCAGGGATTCCGGTTAGCAGCGTGTCGAGATCGGCACTTGTCCTCTCGCGAACAACCGGATACTGCTTACGGATATGGTCCTGAAATACCGACGGCGGCTCCGTGCCAATCCGCAGAATTGCTGGGAACTTCAGTTGGCAGATGACTTCTTCAAGTGGGTTCTTGCCGAACCTAACCCGTGAGGCTACTGGAAATGACATGGTCTCTTCTGTTGCCGTGCTGGCTGAAAACAAACGCCGCACAGCCTTGGCCTAGATTGTAATACGTATTATTGGCATCGCGTGGTTCACTACTTTCGGACTCAAGAGATGCAAGCTTACCATGACCTGACTCATTCTGACTCTGCACTGTTCCATTTTACCCCTCACCCCCGCACATCCCCAACCTCCACCTCCACGCTCGGCTCGTAGATGCGCACGATTGCATCCGATCCCGTCGCCGTCAGCTTGAACACCAGCGTGTACCAGCCCGCCGCGAGGCTGCCCGTGTCGAGCAGATACCAGACCTTCGGGCTGGGCAGGGCACCGACGTTGAAACCCGTCGCGGTCACATCCGCAAGGCCCGCAACGGCCGCTCCCGCTGAGTCATAGAGCGTCAACATGGGCGCAGGCGAGGCGGCGATGGTGAGCGTACCGCTCTGCGCCGTCAATTGCCCATAGACCGGGCGCTTCTCGCCCAGCCGCACTCGCACATATCCGTCCGGCATTCAGTTCTCTCCCTTGTCTATCCCGCGCCGCCGCCAAGGCGGGCGTCCAATTCGCCCAAAGATGATTGGCCTGGGTCCGGGCAGCCCAGCAGCGTCACGCCGTCGCCCTCCGTAGCGCGAGTTCCAATCACGAATCCGCTCAGGCTTGTCACTCCCAGCAGAGGCCGAATCCACCTCACGGCGAACGGTGTCTTCAGCCCGCTTGCCGCCGCCGCCCGGGCCCTAACGAGTACGAGGCCCACAGGTTTGGAGGACGGCGCAGCGCCGCCCACGGCTATCGGAACCGAGGTGGAGTACGGTCTCCTTCGTCCAATGGGCCGCAGCATCACTCGCTACTCCTCGCCGTCGATGTTCACCACCACGGTCTGCGCCTGGGCAGCCGTCATCTTCAGCGCGAGGCGGTGCAGATTGTTGCCGCTGTCTCCGGGCACTTGAACCGGCCAGTCGAACGCGAGAGGATAGATGACCCCGGTCTGAGGATGTATTTCCCAAACCTTGAGCATCTCGCTCGTGGTCGGCTCGGCGCTGAAGTCCTTGTTGAAGGCGGTCTGCAGGGTCTCGTTTACCGTTGGGTCGTCCTTGCAGAAGCCGTTCGCGGCCGTGGTGACCGCGGTGCCGGTGCCCGCCGTGCTCTGGCGAACCAGCTCGATCTTGACCGGAGTGTCGCCGCTCGCAGTGCCCTTGAACATCACCTCGAGCGCGCGAACCAGCGCGCGATGGTTGGTCGCTGCCACGAGCTGCGCGACGGTCTTCGCGGTTGCGGCGGTGAGCGAGACCTCTTGGGTGGTTGCACGGAATTTGATACCTGCCATGTTATTGAACCTCCTGGATGTGGAAATGTAAGGTACTGCGGAACCACAAAGCGCATCCTTCGACTGCGGCTCGATACGACTGAGCCGCGCTCAGGACGAACGGATTCTGGCTGCTTTACAGTTAATCTCGCCGTTCGATGTGCAGTCCGCGAAGGCGGACTTTGTGCCCTTGCCAGCCGCGGTTTCAACCGACGGGGCTATTCCAAACGTGCCTTGGACGCAGCAAGCAGCGTCCCTACGCCACCACGAGCAGTAGGGTACTGCGGAACCACAAAGCGCATCCTTCGACTGCGGCTCGATACGACTGAGCCGCGCTCAGGACGAACGGACTTGGCCTACTTAACGGTTGATATCTCGCCGTTCAATGTGCAGTCCGCGAAGGCGGACTTCGTGCCCTTGCCAGCCGCGGTTTCAACCGACGGGGCAAGCCATCCGTCACCGGCGGGACGCCCCTGGCACCCGCTACGCCACCGCGTCCAATGGCCGCGGATCATGCGTCCTCATAACCGGCAACCATCGCGGAATGCGGGCTGCCGGAGCGGCGCCGGCGCCGATGGCCCAGTAAAGCAGCTCGTGCGCCGTGACCGGTACCGTCGACCAGGTCAGCGTGAACACATCGCTTCCCAAGGCGCTGTGGTCCGCCTCGCCCAGCACCGCCGGAGTTGCCGAGCAGATTACTATCGCTTTGTCCGTCTTGCTCAACGTATCCGACGCGCTCGTGCCCAAGGCATCCGTGTCGTTTGCCCAAGCGGTCTCCTCGCTGGTCCCATCCGAGCCGCCCAGGCTCCATCGCGTGGAGCCAATGGGGGAGGCCTGACCGCTCGAGTTGAAGCTGCTGAGCAAGTATGTCAGCGGTGCAAGTCCGAGCGAAGGCGAATCCTGGGCCGGACCACCGGACGTGATGGCGCTGAAGCTTCCCAAGGAGTGACTGCCTCCCTTGAGGCAGAGCGAGAAGACACGTTCCGCCACTCCGGTGACGCTCGTGAAATTGACCGTAAACCCGTCTGAATCCATGCTCACAAATTGAGCCGCCATATTTACGCTGGGAGTGGTTGTGAGCTTTTGGATGCACTTGCCGGTCTGCTGATGCCTCTGCGAATCCGACGTGCCGGAGTTGTCCACCGAGTAGATCACATTGCTCCACTGGCCTCCGCCTGCTTCCATCATCCCAAAGCTCAGGCGAGCATCGGCCTGCAGGCTGGAGCCGCTGGAGGGCTCGCCAATGCTCAGGTGCATCACTGCGTCCGGCTGAAAGCCCACGCCGGTCACCACTTTGTTGCCGGTCGCCACTCCGCAGGGCCAGTCCAGCACCGTGCAGCTGGTGATGTCGCTCCCGCCTATCGCAAGGTAGTGAACGATCTTGGCGGTTGCGTTCACGGTTGTATAGTTAAGCGTGAAGCCATCCGAATCCATGGAGACGAGGTCCGCGCGAATGTGCGTGGTTACGTCCCATTGAACCAGGTCCAGCACATTGGGTCCCTGCGTTCGGGCGCAGTTGCTGAAATTCTGACCGTTTTGCGATGACCAACCCAGAGCGGCCCTATGCGTAGAATCGGTTCCGAATCCCACCGACGTGTATGCGCCCGTACGAAACGTGCCGGCCGTCACGCCGCCCACACTCCATAGCAGCAAAACTTTGGGCTGGAATCCCAAGCCGGTGTAGGCCTTGCTGCCCGTCGCCGTCTCTGTCACAAAGCTCCCAGTCTTCACGCTGAGACCCATGATTCACTCTCCGTACATTGCGAGACGAAGCTTCGTGAGCGCCTCCCGCAGCGAGGTGTGCGACAGCGGATCTGCCGCGGCGGCTCCCAGTGCGACGCTTGCCGCCCGGTGACGTGTCTTGCGCCGTGCTCCGGCCGCCGCTTCGTCTACGCCACTCTCCAGCGCCTCCTCGGGGCTCGCCGGACGCAAGGAGTTGTCCAGTTCAAGCACCGTGAAACCGCCGGAAAGGTTTATATCGAGCCCGGTTACGTCGACGGCTGTCTCATCTGGCGCGATTAGCGCTGGAAAGTCGGTGGTGAGCCGCCGTACCACGCGCGTCTCTGTGTGCAGCACTGCGGTTACGGGCATGTGTGTTCTCCAATCTATCGTTCAGGCACTTCCAACTTGGTACAACCGGACCCTTCGACTGCGCCACGGTACGGCTGTGGCGTCGCTCAGGGTGACAAGATGTGGAGCCGCGACTCGGCTGTGGGTTCGCTTAAGGTGACAGACGGTATACACGCTATCTTGTCATGCTGAGCGGAGGTTCAGCCGTATCGAACCGCAGTCGAAGCATCCGGCTGTCTCAGAACGGGCATAGAGCGAGCGTAACCAGACCCTTCGACTGCTCGACGGTGAGGCTGTCGAGCGCTCAGGGTGAACGGGTTACGCAATAGTCGCGATTCAAACAAAGCGCAGCGTCACCCATTGGCCTCAAGCCGGTTCCGCCGGATCCAGCGCATCAAACAAGCCATCCTCGCTCGCACGCTCCACCAGCGCAACCGTGAACGCACCGTTTGCCGAGGTGAGAGGCAGCCCCCGCACATACCAGTTGATGCCGTCCGAGCGGGTCACACGGTCGTCTTCCTGCAGGATTCCGGCGCCTTCGATCCAGAGGCTCATGAGCGGCTTGTGCGTCCAGGTCTCCATCGCCGCGCGGCGAGCCGTTCCGAGCTGCTCCATGGTTGAGGCCACGTTCGAGCCGTACTGCTCCCAAACTCCGCCGGTCTTGCGAAACAGATT
>VFKD01000695.1 GCA_009885735.1 bacterium | reverse complement strand
CTGGACGAGATAGAGAAGGCTCACCCGGAAGTGTTCAACATCCTGCTGCAGGTGGCCGAAGACGGGCGACTGACCGACAGCCAGGGCCGCATCGTGGACTTCAAGAACACGGTGATCATCATGACCAGCAACATTGGCGCGCGGCTCATTAACCGCGAGCAGGGCATGGGATTCCGGTCGGCTCAGGCGGTGGACGAGGATGCGCGCAGCTACGACGGCATGAAGGCCAAGGTGATGGAGGAGATGAAGAAGACCTTCCGGCCCGAGTTCCTGAACCGGCTGGATGAGGTGATCGTCTTCCATGCCCTCACGAGCGGTGAGATTCTGCAGATTGTGGACATTCTGATCCAGCGGGTTCAGCGGCAGGTGATGGCGCAGGGCATGGAGATAGAGTGTACGCAAGAGGCGAAGGAGCTGCTCGCGAAGGAGGGCTTCGACCCGCAGTATGGCGCTCGGCCTTTGCGACGGGCCATTCAGCGGATGATAGAGGACCCCTTGGCGGAAGAGATTCTGCAGAATAGGTTCAAAGAGGGCGACATTATTCGCGCCGACGTGAAGGACGGGGACATCGTGTTTATGCATGTGGAACCGGTGGATGGGGCGATGATCGAAGCTGTGGGAGCGGGCGGCGGCGGAGAAGTGGCGCTGGCGTAACGGCGACCGGAGACCGGCGACGGAAGACCGGGCAGCCGGACGGCAGAGCCAGGAAGCAGGGGCCCTCTCCAAGGAATTGGAGGGGGCCTCTTTTCGTGTGAGGCGGGTCTACATAGAAGGGCGAGAAGACGGCTGAACCATAGAGGCACAGAGACTCGGAGAACGGCAAGGTCGAGAGCAGCATGTTGCGTTCGGACCCTTCAGCGCGTCAAATGTCCTTGATCGTCGCCAGACCGTTGTCTGCGAACTGAGCCCAGAGTTCTTTACCCGGCAACAGCGCCGTGCCGAACAAAGGGCGCCGCCCCAGAGCTAGCACCACTACGTCAAGTTCGCGGCCGTCCAGTAGGATGGTCGCGACATGAACGTCCGTCCGAACCGAGACGTCATTTGCAAGGCTGGCATCCATCTCTTGAAAGAAGGGTAGGCCAAGGGCAGCCACCGTAGCCGGCGGCAGCGTCAAAGCGCCCTCAAATCCCGTGTCTACGACGAATTCAAGCTGCACATCGGGCTGATTCGGGAGCTGAAAGACGACGTCAACCAGCACCTGCAGGCCCTCTACGCGGCCGTGTATCATTCCCCAGTCCTGACCAGAGTACCGCCGATGGCATAGACAGCGTTATAGCCGATCCTTTTGCCGTAGAGCGCCGCACCAGGATGCCTGGCGAGCAGTCGCCGTCCGGTTACAAGCGGGTCATCATCGATCTCATAATCTCCGGTTTCGATGTCGATCGAGATGATCTTGCCGATGTTCTGCTCCGTTTCAACAACATCTTTAAGGCTGTTCTCGTAGATCTCTTCGCCGCGCCTCCCGATCTCTTCTCCAGAATAACGAGTGTGTGGCATAGCAATCGCTCCTGTCTCGTGCCCAGCCATGATGGTTTGAGCTCAGCTCTATTCTACTGCGTAACCTGGCTCCGTCGCTCCTCCGCAAAGTTATCAAGTGACCACGCAGGAGAGTGGGCAGGGGGCTTAGGTCCCAGAGTACTCACACGCAATCGCGCGCACAGACGCGGGGACGCGGAGGAATGGCAAGGGCAAGGGCTCTTCACCGCAGAGGACGCGGAGGCACGCAGAGGAACGTCAGGGTCAACGACAAGGGCTGAACCACAGAGACACCGAGACACGGAGAACGGCAAGGGCATTCTCGCGCAGAGACGCAATGGCGCAAAGGAGAGGCGCCGTTCTCCCCTCTCCTCGGCCCTTATGAGGAGAGGGGCGGGGGTGAGGTGCCCTTGACGTTAGGTGTACAGGTAATTCGGACGAAGTGTTCGCACATGGCCCTTACGTGCGGGCGAAGCATCCGCATACACCCGCTACACTCACACGGTAGTTTGCCGTGCGGATGCTGTCGCCCCTACAAAGGCGATCTACCGCAGAGGGCGCTGAGGAACGGCAACGGCATTCGATTGCCGTTGCCGTTCTCTGTTCCTCAGAGTCTCTGTGTCTCAGTCGGCGTTGACCTTCGCAGTCCCCGGTCTCCCGTCGCCGTTCCCCCTACTTCACAGTCACCGTCGCGTCAACCGACACGCACGTCCGACTCTTGACAGGATGACCAGTTCTAGCACATGATATACGCGTGGTAAACCAACCGCCCCGGTGACGAGAATTCACCGAGGCACTCTGCCCACCCCGAAGGGAGGTGGTCAAGTTGCAAACATGGGTCAAGGCTCTACAGGACAGCCTAGTCAACACAAGCATCGCGATAGCCATTTGCGTGGTTATCGCAACAAACGCTTCGGGTGGCGTGCTTCTCATCAGCTTGCTGGTGAAACACCTGATTCAGACGTAGAAGGACGACGTACAACTCTTTGGCGGGCCGATGAGACGCGGCCCGCCATTTTTTTGGGACTTACCACCCGCGTCTACAGGTCGATGATAGCGTATTTGGGACGACAGACCCTACTGATTAACCGAAGATTCATTTTTGCGGTATGATACTTATATGAGTGAAGAATTGGTGAATCTCCGTAGCCGCCCTTTGGCGCAATACCGCTAACGAGATGAGGCCAGAGCCAGGAGAGCAAGGATGTCGCACCCACTAGCCATACGCCTATTCGGCCCGTTCGATGCGAGGCTGAGCGGCCAGCCGCTGCCGGGTCTGAGCGAGCACCGCAAGGCGGCTCAGCTCCTCGCTCTGCTCTGCCTGCACCACGGCAAGGAGCTCGGCAACGAATGGGTCGCGACCCACCTCTGGCCGGAGACGGCAAGCATCGACAACCTGAAGCACTCCGTTTCGATCCTGCGTCGGGCGCTCGGTCCGTTCGGCGACCAGCTTGTCGCGCGAGCAGGCAAGCTGACTCTCAGCATCTGCGGCATGGATGTGGACACTGCCGCCTTTGATTTTGGAGTTAAAGCCGGACAGGACGACCCATCGGCGTTGCGCGTCGCTCTCGATCTGTTTCGCGCTCCGCTGCTCGTGGACTGGTTCGACGATTGGGTCGAACCGCATCGGAAGGCTTATGACGCCAAGCGCTGCTCTCTGCTCGAAGCGCTTGCAGCCCAAGCGTTGAGGGGAGGCGACTACGAGAACGCCGCGGATATGCTCCAGCGGCTCATCCAGGCGCGCCCAGACGACCATGCGCCCAGGGTCCGGCTGCTTCAAGTGCTGGTGAAGAGCGGCGAGACGCTCGCAGCAAAGAGACTGTATGAGGAGTATCGCGACGAGCTCCGTGAGGTACACGGTCTACTTCCTCCCTGGCAGATGACGGAGCTCTATGAAACGATTCCGCGACCGTCAGTTCTCCTTACCGTGAATACGGAGCCGGCTATCCTGGAGGAGGAGCAGATTGGCGGCGGGATGCCGCTGGACTCTAGCTACTACGTGGTTCGGCCGGCAGACCGGATCATCCATTCCGCGGTAAAGCGCCACGACTGCATCGTCCGGATCCAGGGTCCAAGGCAGACGGGCAAGACCTCGCTCCTTGCTCGTGTCATTGAGCAGGCTAGGCAGGACGGCTCCCTGGTTGTGACGAGCGACTTTCAGGCGCTCGGTCCGGAAGATACCGCGACCATCGAGACCTTCTTTGGCGCGCTGGCACGGCAGTTCCACCGGACGGCACAGGCAGGCACGTCGCCGACGGACTACTGGGACCCCATGCTCTCTGCGAATGCAAACTTCCAGGGCTATCTCCGCGATGTGGTGTTCGAGGAGGCGAAGGTTCCCGTTGTATGGGCTATTGACGAGGCGGACCGCATCTTCGACCGCGAATACCGGAGCAGCGTCTTCGGGCTGTTCAGGTCGTGGCACAATCGGCGCGCACTGGAGCCGGACGAGGCATGGAAGCGGTTCACGCTCATCATGGCCTACAGCGCCGAGGCGCGAATGCTCATACCGAATCCGAACGAGTCGCCGTTCAATGTGGGGACTGGAGCAAACCTGCAGGACTTCACCCCGGAGCAAGTGGGCGACTTGAATGAGCGTTACGGGTCGCCGCTTGTGAGTGACGCTGAGTTGGCGAGCCTGATGGCACTCGTGGGAGGTCACCCGTTCCTGGTCCGAAGCTGCCTGTATGAGGTGAAGACGCGGGCGACAAACCTGGACTCTATCGTGGCCGAGGCGCGGAGCGATGCCGGTGTTTTTGCGGAGCACCTGGACCGAATTCGACGATTGGTTTGCAGCAGACCCGAATGGACTCAGGCGGTGCACTGCGTTCTGAATGGAGAGCCTTGCACCGATCTGGATGCGTTCTCGCGGCTGCGCTCCGTTGGCGTTCTCTCCGGCGAGTCGATGCGCTCGGCTCGGGTTAGGTGCGGGCTGTATGAGGAGTATCTCAGGAGGTGGTTGGGGTGAGTGCATGCATCACTGTGTCCATGAAGATGGACACTGGGCCGCAGGTCACACAGCCGCGGAATTCATTCCGACGGACTCGTGCGCCGGCTGGGATCGACGGACTTAAGTCCATCGCTCGGTGGCTTTCAGCCCAGTGTCCACCTGCGTGGACACGGCGTTGGCGTCCTGCGAATACGCATGCGAGAGTACAACCTACCCCAGTTTCTTACTCACTTCAGAAACCTGCGGGACGATTCCTGTCCGTCTGGGTGTCCATGAAGATGGACACTGGGCCGCAGGTCACCCAGCCGCGGAATTCATTCCGACGGACTCGTGCGCCGGCTGGAATCGACGGACTGATGTTCATCGCTCGGTGGCTTTCAGCCCAGTGTCCACCTGCGTGGACACAGACCCTACGCATTCATGGACTCTTCTAGGTGAACAGCAATAGCAGAGAGAACCATACGTTCTATGTTGCGGGCGGCACCGTGCCGGTTGGCTCGGCAGCCTACGTCAACCGCCAAGCGGACGACGAGCTCCTCGGCAGCCTCCTGCGCGGCGAGTTCTGCTACGTCCTCACGAGCCGGCAGATGGGCAAGTCGTCCCTCATGGCGCGCACCGCGCAGAGGCTCCGAGCCAACGGGGTCCAAGCGCTCGTGGTGGACCTCACGAGCATCGGCCACGACCTGGACCGCGAGCAGTGGTACTACAGCCTGCTTGTGAGCATCGCCGAGCCGCTTGGAATGCGCCAAGAACTGCGCAGGTTCTGGGACGAGCACTCTGACCTGACCCCGCTACAAAGGTGGATCGAGGCGCTTCGCCATGTCCTTCTGCAGAGGACGGACGAACGACTGGTCCTCTTCATCGACGAGATCGACACGGTTCTTGCGCTGCCCTTTAAGGCGGGCGAGTTCTTCGCGGCCATTCGCGCGTGTCACAATCGCCGCTCCGAGGACACTGAATTCGAGCGGCTAACGTTCTGCCTGCTCGGCGTGGCAAATCCCTCCGACCTGATCGCAGACACGAGGCTGACTCCCTTCAACATCGGACGGCGAATCGAACTTAACGACTTCACGCTGGCAGAGGCCGAAGACCTGGAGCCCGGGCTAGGCGGCGACGAGATCATGCGACGGGCAATCGTGGAGCGGGTGGTCTACTGGACGGGCGGCCACCCCTACCTCACTCAGCGTCTCTGCCAAGCGGTTGCGGAGTGCGGCGAGCCGGCCTCCCGTGCCCTCGTCGACAAGCTGTGTGGCATTCTCTTTCTCTCTCCCAGGTCTCGCGAGCAGGATGATAATCTGTACTTCGTACGCGACCGGCTCCTTTGCAATGAGATCGTGAAGGAAAGCGACGAAGCGCTAGCTGAGATTCTGGGCCTCTATCGGACGGTCTGCTCCTATCGCCCCGTTCCAGATAATATGGCCAACCGACTGGTTACAATTCTGCGCCTATCTGGTATTGTGCGCAGCACCGGTAGCTATCTGCGCGTGCGCAACCGCATCTACGCGACAGTATTTGATCAGGCCTGGATCCGCGAACACATGCCAGGAGCGGAGCTGCGCAGGCAGCGCGCGGCGTATCGACGGGTTGTGGCGCGCACGGTCCTCGTGTCCAGCGGTCTGTTCACTCCTGCGATGATCTTTGCCATTCTGGCGTTCTTGAATTACCGCCATGCGGGCCGTGAGGCTGCGCGCGCCAACGGTGAAGCCGAGTATTCCAGGCAACTTCTCTATGCCTCGGATATGAGCGGCGTCTCTCACGCTTTCGAAGACGGACAGTACGGCCGCGTTGCGGAGCTTCTGGATGCACATAAGCCGAGAGTTGAAGAGACAGACCGACGGGGATTCGAGTGGCGGTACTACGACCGCCTGATGCATCAGGACCTTCGCACTCTTGTGCATTCGGGGCGTGGTGTTATCCAGTCAATCGCGATATCGCCTGACGGCTCGACCATTGCATCCGGCAGAAGTGATGGGACAATACGAATCTGGAATGTTTCGACCGGCGCCGAGGTCGTGCTCTTGCGCGGCCCTATCACGGAGATATTGTCGCTGGCGTTCAACCCGAACAAGGCGCGATTCTTGGCAGCGACCGGAAAGGATGGGTGTGTTCGGCTTTGGGATACTCAATCGCGGCGTGTTGCTCACACATTCACCGAGCCCGTAGGAGAAGTCTATTCGGTGGCATTCTCTCCAGACGGACACTATATGGCCTCAGGAGGACAGCCTGGTGAGATATGCCTATGGGATGCCCACACGGCTCGACTCATTAAAAAGGCGCGAAACGGCACCGTGAATTCCCAAGGAATCGCATTCTCTGCGGACTCCAGTCTGCTCGCCACTAATTGCGGTGGCGGGACTGTCGTATACGGCGTGCCAAATCTGGTTCCTGCATGGACTGCCGGCAAGGTGACTGGGTATCTCGATGCAGATGTGTCTGAGTCAATTGCATTCTCGCCCACCGCCAACGTCATCGCAATTGGCAAAGCCGATGGACGAGTGGAGGTATGGCGGGTCGGTGCGACATCCAAAGCGGCAACTCTCTACGGGCACAATGAAATGGTTGGCAGCCTGTGCTTCTCCGGGGATGGAACACGCCTCGCTTCCGCAAGCTGGGACAATACTCTCATCCTGTGGGACATGGCAAAGCGCAGGGCGATACACAAGTTCGTAGGCCATACGAAACGTGTCACATCCGTGGCACTCTCTCGGGACGGGTCGATGCTTGCGTCTGGAGGTGGAGATGACGTCAAGCTGTGGGATACGAGGCTGTGGGAAGAGAATCCTGGCCGGGTTCCTTCCCCACCCATCGGGTTTAGACGATATTCGTACGGTTCACTGGAGTTTTCGCGCCGTGGATCTATCGGGCAATATGCCGTGCTTCGAGGGGTCGGTGCGGGCGCGCTGGGTTGGCTGGCACGCTTCGACGAAACGTCTCGACGGCCGGTATTCGAGCGCCGCATGGCCGAACCCACAAATGCTACACTCTCGCCCGATAGAGGCACGGTTGTTGTTGGTACTGGATCTGGTGAGCTAGTCTTCTTCTCCTCGAAGGACTGGAGGGAGCAGAATCGACTTCGCGTCGACCAATCTCGGACTAGACGCAATATAGGTCAAATTGCCTTCTCACCGGACGGCAAGTACATCGCGGCCTCCAGTGGTGATCCTGCCATCATCAATGTTTGGAACATCACAACCAGGAAGCAAATTGCTGAGTTCAAGGCCGACAATGGCGCTGGAGGCATTTCGTTTTCGCCGGATGGCACAACCCTCGCGATTGCGCGGTGGCAAGGCAGCATCATCCTCTGGAAGTTCAAGGAGAATCCGAGGGCAAGCTTGAGCACCTCGCGCGACGTTCAGTGGACGGCGCATGCGAATGCGCTGTACGACGTGGCCTTCTCGCCGGACGGCAAGACTCTGGCGAGCGCGAGCAGGGACGGAACGGTGAAGCTCTGGAATGTGGAGACGCGGCGTGAGATGGCGACGCTGCGGGGAGGCGGAAAGGGCTTCTACCACGTTGCGTTCTCTCCGGATGGAAGCGTTCTTGCAGCGAGCACGGAGGACGGGGAGGTCACTACTTGGCGGGCAGGGCCGGAGGACGGTGCCGAGAAGGGCAAGGGCCCTCACCACCCGCTTCGCTAGAGACACAGAGGCACTGAGTAGGGCCAGGTCAACGTCAACGACCTTGAGCATGGATAGGCAGGATGAACAGGATAACGACTCTATCCTGCCTATCCTGCGCATCCATGCTCAATTTCCTATGCTGTAGTTCACAATAGCAGCCAGACGAAAGACACCTGGAGGTAGCGTGAATAACTCGGATACCGACGCGACCTCGCCGTTCGACGACGGCGACCTCTATGATGTGCTCCTCGGGAGCATCGACTATGGGCTCGATTTCTATCTCGGCTTGGCGCGAGCGGCGAACGGCCCTGTGCTGGAGATAGCCTGCGGCACGGGGCGCATCCTGTTGCCCTGCCTGCAGGCGGGAGTGGACATCGAGGGGATGGACCTCTTCGAGCCGATGCTCGACCGGCTGCGGCGCAAGGCTGCCGCGCTGAACCTGGCGCCGACGCTCTACCAAGCCGACATGGCGGACTTCCACGTGCCGCGCAGGTATGCGCTCATCATGATCACCTTCAATGCTTTCATCCACAACCTCACGCAGGCGGACCAGATACGGTGCCTGCAGCTCTGCCGTGAGCACCTGGCGCCTGGTGGAGTTCTCGCGTTCGACACCTATTTCCCAGGCACGTATATTCTCGCGGCCCCGCAGGGCACGCGCGTGCTGGAGGGCGAGATGGCACACCCGGAGACTGGGCGGCCCCTGCGGATGTACGACACGCGCAGCTTCGACCAGGTGGAGCAGATTCAGCACTCGATTAACGACATTGAGACCGAGAACGCCGACGGAACGGTGACCACCCTTCAGCATTCAGAAT
>VFKD01000403.1 GCA_009885735.1 bacterium | reverse complement strand
GAATAGGGTTTTCGGCTTTGCTTCTAGGATGCATTGCTGCGCTAGCCGTGTTCATTACGTCGTGCCAACATCGAGCGACGGACGAGAATGGTAGTGGCACTCGGGTTGTGCAAACCGTTGATAAGGCGCCTGTACTTCCAACCGCAGCCGAATTTGCCAAGCTCAGTTCACGGATAGACGATGCCTGGAAGCAAATTGATCCCGATGGTAAAGGCGATGAGACCGCGTGGTCTGTAATCTTTAGATGTGCGTTGTCCAGGGATGATGCACTACATCACACGATGTTTGCCCTATTACTCGAATTGCTGGAGAAGCGGCCGGTATATCGGCCGACTGCGACGGCATTAGTGAGGGCTTTGGCCTCAGGGGCGGCCTCTGCGAGTGAGACAAGCCAGTTCTTGTATCTGATGGAGTATGTTACGATTGCAGGGATGAGGTCTCCACAGGCAGGCCCTGTTGACATTTCGGTGGACCTGGAACGTTTGGCCTTCATGCGCCAGGTCGACAGCGAGATGAAGACCCGATATGCTCAACTGACACAAACGAAAGATGTAGATCGGCACGTTGTGGCCGCTACGATTGTCCTGTCCGCCTCGCGGTTGGGTGGTGAAAACCAAAAGTGGGCACACGACAACCTCTCTACAATGGTCCAGCGATCGAAGGGCCGATTGCGACAGATTTGGACGCTGGTGCAGTCCATGGTTACTGGCAGGGAGATTCGGTGACGGGTCGTGATGTCACTTGGATACACTCCTCGGGTACGGCGGACTTGCTCATGATCAATACGGCCTGTAGCTGCTACACAATCTGAATGGTGCTATCCCGCACTGAGCGCTCGTCAGCCGTATCGTCGAGCAGTCGAAGGGGTGCCGCCGGTGCGCCACGTCGGCTCCTGTGATGGGAGCAGGCCCTTCAGCACCGCTTCGATTCGGATGAAGGTCCATCCAGGATGACAAACCGACGATCTCCTCGGTATTGACCGTGGCGGGCCTGTCGGCAGTGGCTTGGCGTGGGCGGGCGGGACGCCCGGCACCGCCTGAAGCAGGTCCCTTCCACTTCCCGTTTCGTTGACTTCGCTCTCGGTCGCGTGCTAGACTCCCGTCATAGTCTTGCCCAAAGGCGAGCGACAACCCGTCCACACAACGGCGGCCGGCGCATGCGCGGCCGCCGAATCCATCTTTGAACCAAGGAGCACTACGAATGCCGGTTCGTGTAGGCATCAACGGTTTTGGCCGAATAGGCCGGATCGCCCTTCGCACCATCCTGGAGCGCCACTCAGACACTATCGACGTGGTCGCCATCAATGACCTCACGAACCCGGCTACGAACGCGCATCTCCTAGCTTGGGATTCGACTTATGGCCCCTTCCAGGGCACTGTGTCGACCTCCGGCTCGGACCTCGTGGTGAACGGCAAACAGATTGCCGTCTTTGCAGAGCGTGAGCCGGCAAACATTCCTTGGAAGACCGAGGCGGTGGACATCGTCATCGAGTCCACCGGGTTCTTCACTTCGGGCCCGAAGGCTGCCGCGCACCTCGAGCAGGGCGTCAAGAAGGTGGTCATATCCGCCCCAGCCAAGGAAGAGGACATCACTATCGTCCTGGGAGTGAACGAGGAGATGTACGACGCCGGGAAGCACCGCGTCATCTCAAATGCGTCGTGTACCACCAACGGACTCGCTCCCATCGCAAAGGCGCTCAACGACACCTTCGGCATCGAGAAGGGCCTGCTGACCACGGTCCATGCCTATACCAACTCCCAGCGACTCCAAGACACCGCCACTCCGGACCTGCGAGATGCGCGAGCGGCGGCGGCGAACATCGTCCCCTCGCCCACCGGTGCGGCTCGAGCTGTCGGCCTCGTGATTCCCTCCCTGGTTGGCAAGTTCCACGGCATGGCGTTCCGAGTTCCCACGCCAACCGTCTCGGTGGTCGACTTCACCGCCATTCTGGGTCGAGACACCACCATTGATGAGCTTAACGCCGCGATAAAGACCTATGCGGACGGCGCCATGAAGGGCATTCTGCAGTACACGGAGCTTCCGCTGGTTTCCACGGACCTGCGCGGAAACTCCCACTCGTCCATCTTCTCGGCCATCGACACCTGCCTGGTTGGCGGCAACTTCGTGAAGGTGGTCGCCTGGTACGACAATGAATGGGGATACGCCTGCCGCATCGGCGACCTCGTGGACTTCCTGGCGAAGAAGGGTCTGTAGGTCGGAACAATCATTGAGTAAGCAGACAATTGATGACATAGAGGTTCGCGGCAAGCGCGTACTGGTGCGAGTCGACTTCAACGTTCCTCAGGACGACACCGGCGCCATCACGGACGACCGCAGGATTCGCGCTGCCCTGCCCACCATTGAAGCGCTCCGGCGAAACGGCGCACGCATATTGCTGGTTTCTCACCTCGGCAGGCCAAAGGGAAAGCCGGACGACGCGGTTCGGCTGTCTCTTGCGCCTGTGGCGCATCGGCTTTCGGAGCTTCTCGGGGATCCGGTTCCCCTAGCAGCGGATTCCATCGGTCCGAGCGCAAGATCTGTCGCAAATGCACTTCGCGACGGCGATGTAGCTCTGCTGGAGAATGTGCGCTTTCATCCCGAAGAGGAGAAGAACGAGCCCGCGTTTGCGCAGGCGCTTGCTAGTCTGGCTGAAGTGTACGTAAACGATGCGTTCGGCACGGCCCATCGAGCACATTCATCGACGGAGGGAGTGGCGCACCTCCTGCCGGGAGTGGCCGGGTACCTGATGCAGAGGGAGCTCGACTACCTCGGCAGCGCTCTTGCTCACCCGAAACGGCCCTTCATCGCCATTCTGGGTGGGGCAAAGGTGAAGGACAAGCTCGGCGTCATCACCAGCCTGCTCACGAAGGTCGACCGGCTAATCGTGGGCGGCGGAATGGCCTATACCTTCCTGAAGGCGCAGGGCAAGGAGATTGGCGACTCGCTGCTGGACTCCGGTTCGCTGGAGTTCTGCCGCGAGACCTTGGCGGCAGCAGGAACGAAACTGCTTCTGCCAATCGACGTAGTGATTGCAGATGCGAACCCATTTGATGTCGGCCCAGAGAACGTAGCCTCTCAAGTGGTATCCGTTGATGCGATACCGGTCGGCTGGCAAGGCGTCGATGTGGGACCCGCGACACGAGAGGTGTTCGCCGAGGCTGTCGCAGGCGCGGGTACAGTCATCTGGAACGGGCCGCTCGGCATCTTCGAGTTCGACAAGTTCGCCGCTGGAACTCGGTCTATGGCTCAGGCGCTGGCCGATTCTGATGCGATTACTATCGTCGGAGGCGGAGATTCTGCCGCGGCTGTGGAGCAAATGGGCTTCGCAGACCGTATAACTCATATATCGACCGGCGGTGGAGCCTCTCTGGAGTTCCTTGAAGGCAAGGTGCTCCCCGGCGTCGCCGCGCTTCAAGACAAGGCTTAACCTGCACGAGACCACAGGGAGGATTCCAACTGTGAACTACACCGCATCGTTTTCCGACCGAACCGTTGCTCAGGCTCTCCCAGACGTTCGAGCGGAGTTCATCCGCAAAGTCTACAATCTGTTCTTCCTTTCAATGATTGTCACGGTAGGAGTTGGCGTTGGCTGCGCCACGGTCGCCCCGGCCATGATCGGCATGCTGATGCCGCTTATGATCGGCGGCCTCGTAGTTGGCCTCATCATGTCGTTCACTCGCAGTATTCCCGGAGTGAACCTCGGTATGCTGATACTCTACTCTGCCATCCAAGGAGCAATTCTCGGCCCACTGCTGACGCTTTTGAATCGCGTCGCCCCAGGAATTCCACTGCAGGCTGCCGTGATGACGGTCGCTGTGTTCGGCGGCCTCAGCCTGTATGCCATGCAGAGCAAGAAGGACTTCAGCTATCTCGGCGGAATGCTGTGCATCGCAGCAGTGGCCCTCTTAATCGGCGGCATCGTGATGATGTTCGTGCAGTCATCTCTGCTAAGCATGCTGTATGCCTCTGCGGGCATTCTGATTTTCGGCGGCTTCGTGCTCTACGACACATCCCAGATCATTCACAAGCTTACGCCGGATGAGGCGGTGGGCGGAGCTATCAGCCTTTATCTTGACTTCATCGGCCTGTTCTACATGATTCTTCGGCTGCTGATGGAGCTGAACCGAAGCAGAAATTGAGGCTACCATGAGCGAAGAG
>VFKD01000133.1 GCA_009885735.1 bacterium | reverse complement strand
TGTGTGTAGCCCCACGGGGAATCGAACCCCGGCTTGAGAGCTGAGAACCCCCTGTCCTGACCGCTAGACGATAGGGCCGCCTTGGTTGGCAAGCGACGTATTCTACCGCTCTGCGAGCACGGATGTCAAGGGCCGCGCGGTCATCAGCGTTCAGATTGGTCGATCGGAGCAGCAAGGATTTCATTGCTTGGAAAACCAGTTAGCTCTTCGCAGGCGGCGCTACGATGGGTATCCTGATAATCTTGCCTTTGCCCGATGACGGCGCAACCAGCACTTCAATCCCGGACGGCTTGAGCGCACCACCAATTATGCAGGCAATCCACTTGCCGTCTGGCGACCAGCAGGGTGAGTGCGAACGTGCACTGAAACCAGAGGGGATACAGTTCAGATCGTTAGCTTTCTTGGTCAACTCATCCCAGACTAGGATGCTGCGGCTGTAATAGAGTGCGATCCTGCGACCGTCCGGAGACCACGATGGGTTGAACAGTTCTGTCTTGTCAGCCACGGACAAGGGTTCAATGCGCGTCTGAAGTGTCTTGACATTAATTATTGCGAGATAAATCCTAGGCTCAGGTGGTCGCCACGCACACACGACGATGTGTCTTCCGCTTGGTGACCAACACTGATCCGTCACTTCCGGCAGCATCGCGTATCTTACACCCTTCACCCAGACCTCTGCCGCCTCTGCAGCAATGATTCTGCGCTCGGTTCCTGTCGCAGCGTCTATCAGAAAGAGACCGCCGCCCTTCTTGACAGGATCCCTCTCTAGCAAGAACTGCGTCCCAGCAGGATTCCAGACGGGATGGCGAAGATGTCGGCCCTCCATCAGTTTCCGCGTATTGGTTCCGCCGGGTGTCGTCACCCAAAGGGCGGACAAGGACCACGTGCGAGGATCGTGTCTGTCGTCAAGTTCGACAGACGCGCGGAAGAGAATCTGGCTGCCATTGGGCGAGACCACTGGATCGCCCATAATGTCGCCGACCTTTGTCTGTAACAGCGGTTTTGGTAGCTGGCCGCTGGCTTTGAGTATGTAGATTCCCTGCGCCTTGTCGGCCTCGAATTGCCAGCGTCGCGGCGAAATGACGACATCCGTACCTCTTCGGAGCCAATCCATTCCTAGGAACAGTCCCTCGCTATTGCTGTTTTCCCGCGCAAGCTTATGCACAGCATCAAGCGCTTTGCGACCTCGTGGCATCGCCACCACTCCCATTGAAGTGAGAAGCAGGTCTCCGTCCGGGTGCCACAATACACGTTCGAATGTCGGTTGGATGGAGAAGCTGCCATCGCCCAACGCAGGGCCAAGGCTCGGGGAGACCGTGGTCGGCAGGAGCCCCACGGTTAGCACCTTGCCGCCGAGGGCAGAGTCCCCAAAGAGCGCACACCCGAAGCCTAAAATCGCAACGGCGGTTCGAATCACCTGCCTCCTCATGTTTGGTCTCTCCTCGGGTCTACGTGTTGCGCATCGGCACACCGTCACTGCTACCGAGCAGCAGCTTACAACGGGTGCGGCCCGAAAGGACCTTGTCGAGCCCTCAATTCCGAGAACTCGCAACTGGAACGAGGTAGAGGATCCCGTTGTGCTTAATCGATACTTGGTCGCTCCCGGGACGCCACGACACCTGCCCCGGCTCCTCAGGACTGTGGGTTTGCGCGTCTGTAATGAGCGGAATAGTAGCCAGCCGCTGTACGTCGTATCCGTCAATTGTACATGTCCAGACAATCATCGTGTCATCGGCGAGACTCTTCAGGTTACCACTCGATGGATATCTTCCAGCGATGAGAAGGAGATCGCCACTGGGCGAGACAGTTACCTGCTCCACATGCACCTTGCGCGGAAGTGTGACCGTCTTGCGTTCGGTGTCTTGCTCTCCTTTTTGTGCTGCAAATGTCAGTAGGTCGAAGCTCGAGGCGAACTCAGAGTCCCACAAGTAGGCCAGGCCCGTCCCGTCCCGGTTGACTCCCGCCAAGCTCAGTCGTTGAGTCTTGTTAGTCGGGTCCGCACTGACGTCAAGTCTTACAGACTCCTCTGAGTACCTCACGTCCAGCAGGAATGTGGTCCGACCATCGCTACAGAGAAGGCGGCGCGAGTCCGGCATCCAACAAGACGAGTGCCAGGTCCCGTTGAACGCGGCCCATGTGTGCGAGGCTAGCTCTCCGGTAAGGCTCATACCTCGAAGTCTGGCGCGTCCTATACCAGTGACTGCCTGCTTTTCCTGCCACAATAGCCACTTTCCATCGGGCGAAACTTGCGGAGAGTCGATTAGGCACTCGAATTCTATCCATGAGCCGAGGTAGCCTTGGATTCGCTCATTCACTACTGAACGCTTGTGCGACACCGAATAGACCTTGGTTTGTGTGATAGCGTCGCGCGGACCACGCGGCCCCTTGAAGACAAGAAGCTCATCGTGAGACAGCCACACAGAGTAGGGCCACAACCAGCCTTGGGTTCCAACCACTCGAATGGGCTTGGTTGCAAAAGACGGCTGGCGCTCATTGCGGGATTGCGGCAGGGCTTCAGCGTTATGAAGCGCAAGCACGGTCAATAGGAGAGTTGCGACCACGAGTGCGCGCATCCGCGAGTAAGCGACTTGCCGTGTTGCCCAGAGTCGCTGTTCAAGGCTCAACTGCCTGCCACCTCGCAGGACTCCTGGCTGTTCTGGAAGTCTCGCATGCCTTGGTTCGCGACACACGTGAGGTGCCTTGTAGCGTCCGCCGTGCTGCTGTGCAAGAACATCAATGTTATCCTCGGCGTGCTCACAGGGGAGGTCTTTGTCTGTACCTTCGTAGTCGATGCCCGCGGCATCGCCGAAGTCCACGACACAGGACTCCAGGCGAGGGTTCGCAGCCTCCACCTCGTCATCAATACGTACAGAGTGTACTGGACCATTGAGATCCGGCAGCCTTGCCTCAATCCGGCTTGGCGCGGTCATGTCGCTCAATGTCGCCGCCCTCTGCATAGCGGTATTGATTGCATCGGGCGACTCAAGATGGCTGGCTATCGCTCGCCCTTCTGTTGCGATAAGTGTAACACGCGGCTATTGAACCATCAGGTTCGGTTCTGCCCACACTCCTGCTGGCCACGCTCGCCGTGGGGTACCGTTCTTCCTCCTCAAGGCGAGGCAGCGGTGTCCCATCGGTCTCCGCGGTCCTCTCGACGGTGTTGCGGGGAACCCCGATCAGATACGGAATGGCAATCGGCGATCCCGGAGGTTTATCCGTTCCAGTCTCCCAATCGTACTCCACCGACTCGACTTCAAGGGCCATGTCCAGCATCTCTCGCGGTGTGTACACCCGCAGACACGACACGACTCCATCGAAGAGCACAGCAAGCGGAACGACGGGAATCAGATACGTCCAGAAGAGCCTCGACCACCGGAAGGGCCGAACCATCGGCGTCATCAGCCAAACCGCCAGCGGAGCCGTGAACATCAGCGCCAGAGACGCGGGAGTGCGCGATGTTGCCTCGAAAACTGCGATCCCCTGCCGAGCATCCACGGCGCTCGCCAAGATGGCCTTGGCATCAGCCGGCTGAAAGTGGTGAAATGATGAAAACAGAGTGCGAAAACCATTGAGTCGAGAGGGAACGTTGAGAGCGCTGACCGATTCTGACTCGTATCTCGCCATAGCCAGGTCCGACACGAGCTTGTCGAGCGCCTCCGCGTTCGGATACTTGTCTGTGAGGCACAGGGAGATATCCACACTCTCCGCCCGGATTGCGGGCAGAAGCTGGGGCCAGGGCCCGCCTCCCCCAGAACAGAGGTCGATGATCTGGGCAGCGTTGGTTCGACTTAGGGCAGAGGCGAGTCTGGGAACGGCGCAAGAGTAGACCTTTGTGAGGCGAATGGCTGTCACAAGGTAGTCCGTACAGGCATCGCGAAACAACGCGGGCCACCACGGAAGGTCTTCGAGTTCGACCAGGTGTCGTCGCTTCACTTAGCGTACCCCTTCACCAACCAACGCGAAGTTCTCATGCCCCATCCGCCTTGGCCAGCCGCGAGGGGCTGGACCCATGGAGCAAGCGCTACGCCGGTGTGCGGTTCTGCATCAGCGAACGCAGGGCCTCATCAACCGCACCGTCCGTAGGGAACGCAGCACGAACATCCGGCGCAAGGAGAGCAAGATTCGTGCCTTCCCGATATTGCTCCAGGTGTTTGCCTCGAACACCATTCTTCAGTGAGGCTCGGTCATACTCAGGTCGTAACTCATCCTCGGGGCTCGTCTCAACCTTCCTCATATATCCTTCTCTCGTTTGCACTTGCTGATCGCGCACTTATGATACGGGTTCGCTCCTCGCGATCTGTATGAGCAACAACCAGGAGACGTACTTCCTGTGAGTAACCGAACGTTACATACCTATCCTCAGCCTCAGAGTGCTCCGGATCAGGATATGTAACAGCTTGCGGATCACCGAAGACGGTTGCGGCCTCAGAGAACGTCACCCGATGTTTGGATCGATTCAGTTTTGCCTTTCGTGGATCCCATTCAAACTTCATCCTGTCGTGTTCCGTTCAGGACTACCTCTCTATCTCGTGCTCTCCTTTAGCGTAGCGAGAATGGCCAAATGATTTGGATCCAGTGACAGCAGTCGTTATGCCGCTATAACAGCAAGACATTACACGTACGGTATTAGGCGCTCATACGTTGCAGGTCCCTCCACGGAGAAGGCGATTCCCTCAGTGGCCAGTTGTGCCAAGGCGGATTCCGGCACAGCCAGCTCCCCGCTCACCCAGCTCTTGAATGTGAAACGGCCAGCTAGGAATCCCAATGCCCGACGCTTGGACTCGCTGTCCTCGAATCGTATGACTATCATTGACCAATACCTCTCACTGTCGGATGATGGGCGACACTCACGATATTGTAGCAAACCGGCACGCAAAATGCTACCCGCCATGAGGTCGGCGTGTCGAGCCTCGCCTATCTCTTCTCGCCGAAGGCGTAGATGTGCTTCTCCGTTCGGATGTAGAGCGTGTCATCAGCTATTGCCGGAGTTGCAGCCACGCGCTCTCCAAGCTTCGGGTTCGTGGCCACCACCTCTGGTTTGTTCGACCCGGCTTTCACAACTGTCACGGTTCCGTCACTCAGCGCTGTGAAATAGATATTCCCGTTGGCGGCCACTGGTGAGGCATAGTAGCTTCCAGGTGCGGCAACACGCTCCATATAGAGCTCCTCGCCGGTCTTGGCATCGCATGCGGTGACGATACCGCCGTCCTTCACCGTCACATACTGTCCGCGATAGGCGAGCGCCGATGCGAGATACGGAAGCCCCTTTGTTCGCTTCCAGACTACATGGGAGTTCGACACCTCGCCGGTCCCACCAGATCGCACCGCAAATGCGCTGTTCACTCCGTCCCGCATGAACTTCACGAGGATGTCATATTCGTCTCGCGAGATTCTGCCGTCATGATTGGCGTCTTGGCTGTCGAAGAAGTCTCCGAATCCCTTCGCGCCCTCTTTTCTCGAAATGGCGCCATCCTTGTTCTTGTCCATCTCCTTGAGCATAGAGTCGAACGACGGCATCTGATTGCTCTTGTCGTCCGCACCGCCCGGGGACCATCCCGCAAACAAGAGCGTGCCGTCCGCCACGACCGGTGATGTGCAGCAACCTGACGGCATTCCTGCCACGTGCCACGTTTCCACTCCCGTCCTCAGGTCGTAGGCAATCATTCTGCCGTGCCCCGCCGCCACCACTTCCTTGCCTGTGGGGCTGTCCCAGACTACAGGGGTACCGTATGAGGCAGGCGATTGCCGCTTCTTCTTCCACTTGAGCAGGCCGGTAGTGGAATCGACTGCGACGATTCTCGATACCTTACCTTCGTCTCGAACGACTATGACGAGGCCGTCCGAGATGATAGGTGAAGTCCCAGTGCCGAATCCCCCGGCGGAGTTTGCAGTCGGCATGGCGTACTTCCAGAGCAATTTGCCGGACAGGTCGTAGCAGACCAGTCCACACGACCCGAAGTACGAGACGATCCTCTTGCCGTCCGTAGCGCATGTCGGCACAGCCGGACTGCCCTCTGCTTTGAAGTATGCCTCAATCCGCTTCGCCGGGGCCTGTGCGCGCCACGCCTCCTTCCCACTAGCACGATTATAAGCAACCGTCAGCAGCTTGCCGCCCTCAAATGCGGTGATGACCAGATTCTTGCCGGCCACAATCGGCGACGACAGCCCGCTCGGGGCGCGGACCTTCCATCTTACATTCTTGCTCGGACCGAACTCCACGGGCGGTTTCTGTCCGTCCGCAACTCCCGACCCTGCAGGCCCGCGAAACTGGGACCACCCGATTGATTGGTCGGCCTGTACCCCAACAGCTGCTGAAATTCCCACTGCACAAAAGGCGATAAGTCTCTTCATTTCGAGCTCCTCAGAGGATTGATCTCAACATCAACTAGCGAATCGCAGCCTGTTTCCATTCGGATCCGTAACGCACATCTCGCGCGGTCCCCACGGCATCGTCTCGGGACGCTGAATAGCCACCAGGCCGCGGGCGGTGAAGTCCACATTGCAGGCGTTGACGTACTGCGGAATCACCGTTTGATTCATCCCGTTCGCCTTCCTTGAGCGCGTGTCTCAATCTGCTCTGCGGGCATTGCCTAGCAGGTCCTTGACGCTCGCCACGAACACATCCCGCGTATAGACTTCCAGCTTCTTCGTCGTGGCATCGAACCGGCAGAACGGATAGGCGTGCTGGTTTGCGTGCCGCACCTCCCTTAGCAACTTGCCTCCGGCCGCTCGAATGAGATCGCAGAGCTTCCCACCTTGGCTCGCCGCGCCGTTTGGGATTAGCTCGTCGTTCTGGGCCCAATAGATCGTAACCGGCAGGCGTGCGAGCTGCGCCGCATAGGTGGTGGGGCTGCGCCGAGCGTACTCTTTGGCGGCACTGGTGGGCGTGCCGCTGCAGTCCTTCTCAAGCAGGTCGCGAATGGTCGGAACGTCGTTATAGAACGCGCTGAAGTCCGCAACGGGGTTGAAGACCAGGACGCCTGCGAACTTCTGTGGCCGGAGCCCCGCTAAGAGCAGGCTCTCAGTGGCGCCCTGGCTGAGGCCCGAGGCATAGATGCGCTTTGTGTCCACTGAGTACTGCTTCTCGACTTGAGCAATAGCAGCCCAGAGGTTCGCCATTTGACGCTCGCCGCCCAGCGATACGGCAGGCACAGTGTTGCCCTGATGGATGGGGTGCAGGATCATCACGCCCATCTCCTCGGCAATGCCGGTCCAGAGTGAGCGGTTCGTCTCGGCGGACCAGTTCGC
>VFKD01000232.1 GCA_009885735.1 bacterium | reverse complement strand
GAAGCGCGAGTGCTCACCTTGACAGCCGCGCCACGCAGGTCGTAGCAGAGCAGCCGCGGCTTCGAGCCGTCCACGCCCTGGCTGTTTTGGCAGACATAAAGCAGCCCGCGGCTAATCGGGGGCACTCCCCAGGTCTCGCCAGCGAGGAAGAGCGTGGCGCGATCGAGCTCCTTGTACCCCTTCGGATTCAGGTCGAGCCACACCAGGTGGCCGTACTCGCCCAGCATGAGGCATCGGCCGTCCACCAGCACCATGCCGGCGAGCCCCTGCCCAAGCGAAACCTTGCGCTTACCCTGCTCGGTGGGAATGGTCTCTTCCCACTCCGGCTCGTGCCTCCACATCTCCTTGCCGGTCTTCATATCCAGGCAGACCAGCGGCGCGTTGCGCGGGCCATGGCCGTCGAGCCCGTAGAGGTAGCCGTCCTTGTGGATGGCCGTCATGAAGTGCGTGCCGAGTAGATTGTTCGTCCAGACCTGCCGGCTTGAGCCGTCCGGCAGCAGGTCCAGCAGCACTCCACCCTTGCCATAGCACTCTGAGATATAGACCTGGCTGCCCACGACGAGCGGCGAGGAGGCGTTGACCGATTCGAATCTCCTTCCGCGCCATGGGAGTGTGAAGTCCACCTTGCCGTTTGCCGGGTCGATGCAGAGCAGCCCGCCCGAAGGAGGTCGGCTCTCACCTCCTGCAAAGACGAACAGTCTCCGCTTGCCGTGAACCGTAGCCGAGATCGGCGCCGCGTAGCTCGCGCCCCACTCCTTGCCCGCGCCCCAGGCCATCTTGCCGGTTCGCTTGTCGAAGGCCGCAACGCAGGGGCCGCCCGACGCCCCGACGTTCACGATGAGCAGGTTTCCCTCGAGCAGCGGCGTGGAGCCGACCCCAAAGAAGCTCTGCTCCAGCTTGAAGTCCTTGAGGATGTTCCGCGTCCACACCACCTGACCGGTGGTCAGCTTGAGGCACGTTATTTGCCCCGTAACGCCACAGGTGAAGACGAGCTGTCCGTCGGAAATCGGTGCGCATCGCGGCCCGCCGTTGAAGCCGTAGCGATCTCGGTAGGTCGTTGGGGTGGAGTGCTTCCAGAAGCACTTTCCCGTCTCTGCCTCGAGGCACTCTAGAACCTCGTTGTCTGCCACTCGGTGAAAGAGCAGAACTCGCTCGCCAACGACTGCCGGAGTGGCATACCCCTCGCCCTTCGTCGCTTCCCAGACCAGCTTGGGACCCTTCAGGCCAAGCTCGCGGAGAAGAGGAGACTCGGCAGAAACCGGGCTGTGGGTCGGGCCGAGGTATCCGCGCCAATCTGAGGTGACCGCACCCTTCGCGAGCGGCTTTGGAGCGGCGTAGAATTTGAGCCCTTCTCGAGGGCCGGCCTTCGGCTCGGCCACATCTGCAAGCGCCGCAACCTTGGGCGGGGCCGGGTCCACGAACCCCTGGCGCGGCAGCGCAAACGCGGCACAGGAGATCGCGCAGGCAAGAAGCCCCAATCCTATCCGAGACGCTGCCTTCATACCCTCGGTCCCGCCAATCTGCAGTTTGACATGCCTGTGCCCTTTCCTGCGTGAACCCAATTCGTGTCGTGACTCGTCAATTGGCTCGTGAGAGGCTGAAATCCTGCGGGGGCGCGGATGTGGGCCGGCTGGCGCAGGAACGCGGTAGTGATTGCCGAAGTCAGTGGTGGTGTCGCACCAGAGCCGCAATGCACGACCGCCTGACTTGCGATATAATGCATTTGGAGGAAGTATGCCATGAGCGTAACAGCGGGACGTACAACCCCGTCGACTCTGGAGGATGAGATGACGATGGAGCTGATACTGGCGGAGATGCAGGAGATTCGCAAGCAGATGGACCGCGACCAGGCGGACATCGACCGCCTGAAGGCTGAGACACGGGCGATGATGGCAGACATACGTTCTGTTCTTTGCCGGCTAAGGGCACCGGTTCGCCCATGATACGCCCAGCAATCGACTTCGGCAAGCAGGCTTTGTCCTTGCTTAAGGATGTTCAACAGTGCGAGGCCGATATCTCGGAGCTGCGACGTGAGCTGCGGGAGCTCGTATAGCTTGTTCAAGCGCTTTGCCATCAGGTTGAGCGGCACCAAGACAGTGAGCATTACGAACGCGAGCTTCTTCTCCTTCGGTTAGGAAACGCTCTCCGGCGGAATCTATTGGGCCTGCCACCCGCCGGGCAGTCGGACCCAGGCACGCATTATTGACAAACGAGAGACATCAATGAGAGAAGCACGTGAAATCTGACAGCAGCAAGAGGATCGAGGAGGAGGAGGAGGATGGTATCGAGTCCTTCACCATCAGTACGCTGCTGATTGGGTTCCAACTGCCGTTCCAATTTACGATTAAGATTCCGGGCTCCAACAACTATATTCAGCTTGGAACGGACAGCTTGAAGCGCCTTCGCAAGCGAGTGCTGAGAAACCCCAACAATGCATCCGCGCATATCACACTGGCGGCGAGCCTGCTCTCTCAGGAGCCCCAGTTTCCGAGTCAGCTAGAGGAGGCTGTGCAGGCGCTCCGGGTTGCGCTCGAATTGCTGCCGGCCATAGACCAACGCAGCGACGTAGACGTTCAAGAGCACGCCATGGTCCACAAGTTTCTGGGAGACGCGCTCATCGCGCTTGGACAGCGAACAGAGGCCAGGAAACACTGGCTGCTCGCCGTCGTGTTGGATCCAGTCCGCCCGCCGAATGGCTTTTCTGGGCCGGCACAAGAGATGCTGGACAAGTACCCAGTGCCATAGGTGAGTTTCACGAAGAGCCGGGCTGCGCCAGATCGGCGCATGACAACTTGAAGGTGGTTTACAATGACCTCTACAGCAACTCGAATTCGTTGGATCAGGCCAGTGCTCCCGTTCGTCGTAGTATGTGTCTGCGCGGCGCTATGCCCTCCCAACGCCGATGGGCAGGCGCGGAGAGGGTCTACATCGACCTCCAGTCGCGTCTGGCGGACGTCACAGGAGGAAGACATCCAGTATGCCGTGTTTCGCTATCTCTTCAAGACCTGGGGAAAGAAGTGGCCTGGGTACAAGTCGTCCCTTCTGAACGTCTTGGGCGTGAACGCGGAGAGCAATCCTGTTAGGACGCGACTTTTCAAGCGGTTGAGAAAGGATGGTTATCCCGTTGAGATGGGATATCAGCCCAGGGGCATCGAGTCACTGGATTTGTCGCTGAGCAATCTACGGTGGATTCGCAGCAACTCGGTGCAGATCCGTTCCCAAGTATTTCACGGTAAGCCGTACGACCCAACGAAGCCAATTCTACTCGACAATACTTCAGTCATATTCTACGGTGAGATTCGTGTGAAACACACTGGTGGCCGCTGGAAGGTCCTCGGGCTGAAAGGCAAGTGGGAGCAACCCGAGTAGGCGCAGAGTAGTCCCTACGACAGGATTGGGTCCCACGCCGATTACGACCATGTGATCCGCTGATTCGAGACGGCAAGGAGGAAAGATGAACAGAACTCCAACGGTATCTCTACTGCTAGCAATGGCCTTTACTCCGGTCGTCGTCCGTGCGCAGGGACCATCGCCGTGGCCTGGAGCTTCTCCGCCACTCCGACCTACTACCTGATAGACCACAAAGGGACGATTCGGCAGAAGTGGGTGGGCGCTCCAGGAGAGATGGCGATAGAGTCGGCCGTAGAGCGGCTGCTGAAGGCTGCCGAGCGGGATGCTAGGGCCGCGGCAAGATAGTCCTTCCAAACCT
>VFKD01000554.1 GCA_009885735.1 bacterium | reverse complement strand
GAGGCGCGCATCGGCAAAGCGGAGATTCGCGTTCTTGCCCAGGCTCTCGGCCTCACAAACTGGGACAAGCCCTCGTTTGCGTGTCTTTCGTCTCGGTTTCCGTATGGCACGACGATTACCGCTGAGCTTCTCGCCCGAGTGGATGCGTGTGAACGACTGCTGCGCGAGCTTGGATTTCGGCAGTTCAGGCTTCGGCATCACGACACTGTGTGCAGGATAGAGCTCGAACCAGAGGACATTCCGCGAGCTGTCGAAGTTCGCAAGGAGCTGGTGGAAGGCTGCAGAGCCCAAGGCTACCTCTACGTCACGCTAGACCTTGAGGGATTTCGATCCGGCAAGATGAACGACGTTCTTCCATCACGCCCCTCAATTGTGCCGCTCGAATCTTTGCTTCGCCGATAGACCGGCAGCAACCCCCAAGGATCACGATGCAGACCGATAACCTCAAGCAGCTTCTTGAAAGCGTTCGCAGCGGTGAAACCTCGCCGGATGATGCGCTCGTTCGCCTGCGGGATCTTCCTTACGAGAACCTAGGGTTCGCGCAACTGGACCACCATCGGGCGCTGCGCAACGGCTTCCCTGAGGTGATCTACTGCACCGGCAAAACCACAGCGCAGATTCTGACCATTGCAGAGCGTCTTGCTGAACGCTCACACAAGGTGCTTGCAACGCGAGTGACTCCCGAGGTTGCTGCCGCTCTGCTGTCTCACGTGCCGCAGGCCGTGTACCACGATGTCGCACGCATCGTCGTTGTTCCAGGAGTCCAAGCCCCGGATGAGCAGTCGCTTCGCGGCGAGGTGCTGGTAGTCTCGGCGGGAACTGCCGATATTCCTGTGGCAGAGGAGGCGGCGGTCACCGCCGAGGAGATGGGTTCCCCGGTTGGGCGCCTCTATGATGTGGGTGTGGCTGGAATACACCGACTGCTCGACCAGAGGGCCCGCCTGTTTGATGCGAGCGTCCTTGTGGTTGTCGCAGGCATGGAAGGAGCGCTCGCGTCGGTGGTAGGCGGCCTCGTGAGCCGGCCCGTTCTGGCTGTGCCGACCAGCGTGGGCTACGGTGCCAGCTTCCAGGGCTTGGCGGCACTCTTGGCCATGCTGAACACGTGTGCTTCGGGAGTATCTGTGTTCAACATCGACAATGGTTTCGGCGCCGGCTACATGGCGCACCTCATCAATACAGTGTAGGGAGCAACACTACTCGGGTAGTCCAAATCCGTTCGCCCTGAGCGCTCGTCAGCCTCATCGACGAGCAGTCGAAGGGTGCATCTTTGCGGGCTAAGCCGAGCAGTATTGGGTTAAGGGGAGAGCGTCCCATGCGAACGGTTCGTTGGATTCTCTGCATATGCGCGCTGGCCGCATGCGCAGGTATCGTCGGCTCCGAGCTGCTGTCGCCAAAGCAGTCGCCGCGAATCGTAGTGCGACCTTCTGTGGCCGTGGTGAAAGCTAGACCAATTGTAACAACTACCCTTAACTTCGCTGTTCCCGTGTTGATGTATCACCGAATTTCGGACCTCTCCGCGAAGGAGGCACGCAGCCCGTTGATGCGTGACCTCACGGTCTCCCCGAGTGACTTCGAAGCCCAGGTGAAGCACCTCGCGGAGAGCGGTTTCACGTTCCTGCTTGCAGGTGAAGTAGAGGCAGCCCT
>VFKD01000464.1 GCA_009885735.1 bacterium | reverse complement strand
TCGAGGCTGCAGGATGCTGCAGGTCTACGGCATACAGCTTCGCCGCTCGCTGCTGCAGCGCATTCCAGCCCAGCAGCAGGCCCGGAGTAATGGCGCCGCCGATATAGGCCGGCCGCGCATCCACGACGCAGAAGGTGGTGGCGGTGCCTGCATCCACGATGAGCAGTGGCGGCTTGAATAAGGAGAGCGCGCCCGCGACGTTCGCCAGGCGGTCCGCGCCAAGCTGGCTGGGGAATGGAAGATCGAGTTCGAATTCTCGACGAGTGTCACAGGTCACATGAAGACGGTCCAGGTAATCCAGCGCCTCGGCGATGGCAGCGTCGGCCGCCGGCACTACCGACGAAATGACGGCTCGCGAAACGTGCCGGTAGACCTCGCCTCCTGGAGCAGCGGAGAAAAGCGACACCAGCCGAGCGCGAAGCTCATCCGCAGTGGACCTTGCGGAGGTGTTGAAGCGCACCTGAGATACCAATTCGCCATCTACGGCGAGACCGGCCACCGTGTGGGTGTTGCCCACATCCAGCAGGAGCCAAGTGGGCACGGGTCAGCCTCCGCGAACGTCGCGGACATACTCCGCTGCAGCCGCGCGAATGAGGCCGGCCACGTCCGCCCGAGCCTTCGCGAAGGAAGGCGCGGGACGCACTCCAAGGCCGATGAGGTCGTTGATCACCAGTACTTGACCGGAGCAGCCCTCGCCGGAGCCTATCCCGATGGTTGGAATCGACAGCTTTGCGGTGATATCGCTCGCCACGTTTGCGCTTACCGCCTCGATCACCACGCAGAACGCGCCTGCCTCCTGAACGGCAAGCGCGTCTTCGTGTATCCGCTGCGCGGCATCCGGAGTCTTGCCTTGCTTGCTATAGCCGCCAATCTGATTCACATGCTGAGGCATAAGTCCCACGTGCGCCATGACCGCGATGCCCTCGCGAGTGAGCCGCTGAATAGTTAACGCTGCGTGAATTCCGCCCTCGAGCTTCACGGCCTGGCAGCCGGTCTCCTTGAGCGCCCTGACCGCCGCCGAGAGAGCGACTTCCGGGCCGGTGGTTTCGCCGAATGGCAGGTCACACACCACCAGAGCATGAGAGCTGCCGCGCACAACGGCCGCGGTGTGCCGCAGCATGTCGTCGAGCGTGACGGGCACTGTGGTGTCGTAACCCAGCACAACGTTTCCCAGGCTGTCGCCCACCAGCAGGATGTCGACGCCCACTTCGTCCAGGAGGGCAGCCGTCACGAAGTCATAGGCGGTGAGCACCGCCACGCTCTCGCCACGAGCGCGCATCTCTCGGATGTCGCGGGTGGTGAGGCGCTTGGGCTCGGAGGTAGATGTCATAAGGAAGCGGTGCGGCGGAGCGCGGAGCGCTCCGCCCGCCTAGTGGCTAGGCCGTCGCCAATGCGTGCTCGCGCGCGCCTTCGAGCTGCCCTGCGGAGCCAAGGAGCACATTTCGGCCCGCGATGAACTTGCCATACTCCGCCATGAAGGTCTTGCCGGGAGGGCGGAGGTCGAAGTCCTCGGGCTTGTTCGCAAAGTGCTCGCGATGCACTCGGCACCAGACGAGCCGGCCATCGGTGTCGATATTCACCTTGCAGACGCCGAGCTTTGCCGAGGGCAGATACTGAGCGGTGTCCACTCCCTTCGCCCCTTCCTTCAGTCGCCCTCCAGCGGCGTTGATGCGAGAAACCTCCTCCGGGGGCACTGACGAGGAGCCGTGCATCACGAGCGGAAAGCCCGGAAGCCGTCGCTGTATCTCACGCAGCACGTCGAAGTGGATTCCCTGCGAGCCGCTGAACTTGTAGGCGCCGTGGCTGGTGCCGATAGCGCAGGCGAGGCTGTCACAGCCGGTTTGGGCCACAAACTCCTCCGCTTCAGCAGGGTTCGTGAGGCAGGCGTTCTCCTCGCTCACCGAGACGTGCTCCTCGACCCCGCCGAGCATGCCGAGCTCCGCCTCTACGCTAATCCCAAGCTTGTGTGCGGCGTCCACCACCCGCTTGCTGGTGGCCACATTGCCCTCAAACGCCTCGTGTGATGCGTCGATCATCACGCTCGAATAGAATCCGCTGGCGATGCACTCCATCGCTGTCTCTTCGTCGCCATGGTCGAGGTGAACCGCAAACAGGGCGTCGGGCCAAATCGTGTCTGCCGTGCGGATAATCGCTTCGAGCATCCGCTTGTCGGTATAGGATCGAGCGCCCTTGCTGATCTGAATGATGAAAGGCGCCTGACTGTCGATGCAGCCCTTGAAGAGGCCCATGGCCTGCTCGAGGTTATTGATGTTGTAGGCGCCTAGCGCGTACTTGCCGTACGCATGCTGGAAGAGGACTCGGGTCGGGACTATCATTCGTCGCGTTCTCCTTCCGCCAGGATCGCAATACAGCGCGAAGCTGGTGGGACAGTAGTGCGGCGGCGGTTGTAGCGCCCTTGCCCTCGTCTCGCTCGCGATGGTATTTTACCCGGTGACGGCAAATGCGGGCAAGGGACCACAGGGACGACAGGGACATAAGGGACAAAGGCGTCCGGTGGAGGTGCTCCGCCCACTCAAGTGTTTCTAGTCGGCCGCCTCCTCCTTGTGTCCCTTTTGTCTCTTCAGTCCCTTTCTTTGCCCTCTAAGGCGCTTCGCCCAGGGTCAACTCCGCCCGACCAGTCTGCTCTCCGCGCCTCACAACCAGCGTCACCTTCTGCCCAATCTTTAGCTTCTCGACCGCCTTGCGGAAGGCGTCGTCCGAGGCAACTGCCGCGCCGCCGATCTCCATCACGATGTCGTAGCGCCGCATGCCGGCCTCATCCGCCGGACTGCCGCGAACAACGCCCTCAACCACCGCGCCGTCATCGTTCGGCAGCCCAAAATA
>VFKD01000345.1 GCA_009885735.1 bacterium | reverse complement strand
TCTTGGCCTGTTAGCTGTTCAATCCGACCCAAAACCGACACGAGCCTGGATCGATGCCCGCTCAGAATCCTGGCAGCCGACTTCCATTGAACGGCGCTGGGAGCAGATCGGCTGGGCGAAGGACCTGCGGGACGCGCATCATATCGCGAAGTCCGCGGGACGACCAGTCTTTCTCTTCACCCACGACGGCAGGCTGGGGATAGGCCGGTGCTGAGGCGGCGCGTTCGCCGTGAGGGCCGTGTCGCTCTCGCATCCAGAGGTCATTGAGCTGCTGAATTCGAGCTTTGTGCCGGTCTACACCACCAACGACGACTACTCCGAGAAGGGCTCAGCCCCACCGAAGGAGAAGCGGCTGCTGGCCGAGGTTCACCGCCAAGGGTATGAGAAGAAACTATCCGTCGGCACCGTTCACGGCTATGTGATCGCGCCCACTGGTGAACTACTCGATTCCCTGCACACAGTGGACGTGGCGAAGCCCGAGAAGCTGCTGGCGATGCTGCGAGGGACCGTGGCCAAGCTCCGAACAGTGGCAGGCAAGCGGCTTGTCCAGCCGGTTTCCACAGTAGTGCCACCGGTCGAGCCTGGAGGCGTCGTTCTGCAGCTCGTCACACGCTGGCTCGATAAGCGCGGAACTGAGTACAAGCTCATCGTGGATGCCGGCGGCAACTGGAGCGCCTTCCCTGCAGAAGAGCGGTTCACACTCGCTGCGGCCCAGGTTCGAACCCTTCTGCCTCCGGCGGGCGCGAAGGCGGGAGCGCGTTTCGAGGTTCCTATTGCCACGGCGCGGCGGCTTGTCGAGCGGTTCTACCCTCCCACCGAGAACTGGGACCTAACGACGGATACAGTTGAGGCGGCAGAGCTCAATGGCGAGCTTGAAACGGCGACCGGACGCGGACTGCATGTCCGCCTGACCGGTAAGGTGCGGATTTGGCATCCTTTCTATCATGTGCCGGACGAAAACCGCGTGGAAGCGACCGTTGTGGGATATGCGGACTTTGACGCGAAGCGGATGCTAATGAGGCTTACGCTGGTTACGAACGATGGGACTTACGCGGGGCAGCCGTTCGGGGCGGTGCTGAGGAGTTGGTAGCCGCCGAGTCCTAGACTTGCCCCTCTCTCCACTCGCGCCCGAGCCGCATCGCTTCAACATACGCAGGGTCGTTCTTGAACGTACCCCGGATTTGCTCCCACCACGGCTTCTGCGATAAGCCAGTGCTGGCGCCTTGTAGTTTTAGTCTCGCAACCTCCGCCTCAAGCAGGGCCACTCGTTGTTCAAGTGATAGCGAACTCATGTGATCATCCTCCCATACATGCAGGTGCATCTCATTGTACAGAGTATCGGTCAAATGGTGCGTTTGAGTTCGCACGAAGCTCCACAGGTATTCTGCATCGGGACCGCCCCTATCGCTCGCGGTCAAGCCGGTAGTTCATAACCACGGCCTCCTCCACAACTCCTCGCTTGCTCGCATCACAATTGATGCGGCGAGTCGCCGGAACTCGCTCTATCCGGAACTCTCTGTACAGCTCCAAGACCGACGGTACATACGCATTCGAGAGCGCGAAGTTCGCGGCTCGACCACTAGCCTGGGTCACGCAATCGGCAAGTCTTACCTGGTCTGCCGGACCAAATCCGCCCGGCGAGTACGCGGTGAAGTAAGCGGTGCCTGAGAGAGGTACGTACGGAGGGTCGAGATAGAGGAAATCTCCCTTGCCGGCCATCGAGATCGTCTCGAAGTACGGCTGCACAAGGAGCCGTACTCCTGCGAGAGCCCGCGATGCGGAGCGCAACGTGGCCTCGTTGAAGATAGAGGGATTCTTGTATCGGCCCATCGGCACGTTGAATAGCCCGCTCTTGTTTACTCGGTAGAGTCCGTTGAAGCCCGTCTTGTTGAGGTAGATGGTGCGAGCCGCGCCCGCCACATCCGAGGTGTGGTCCTGGGCGCGAACGGCGTAGTAGTGCTCCTTGCAGTGCGCCGCTCGATGGCGCATCAGAAGTTCGACAAGGTCGTCCACATTGTTCTGAACAGCAAGATAGGCGTTGATCAGCTCAGCGTTGACATCCGCAAGCGTCACGTTGCCCGAAATTCGCCCGGCTCCTTGCAGAAAGAAGAAGACCGCGCCGCCTCCAATGAAGGGCTCGAAGTAGTTGCCAATTCTCTCGGGGAGCAGTTGCGAGAGAGCGGGAAGAAGCTGTGACTTGCCGCCAGCCCATTTTAGGAATGGAGTCGCGTGTGATGGTGCTCTGTCGCTCAGCGTGACGGGTCCCGATAAAGTATCGCCCTGAGTTACATGATTCAGCATGTACCTGCCTTGGTTGCGAAATCTACGGAGTAATCCAAATCCCGCCCATGACACTGACAAACCCAGTGTCCGCCATCAGAAGGATCGTACCTACGCTCAGGACCAGCACCTTATTCCGATATCTTCCCGACCATCTTGTCGAAACTGAACGACAGCTCTAAATCGTCATTAACCGTAGGCCGGTAGGTAGTTCGCGTGAACGTCATTCTCCTGCCCAGAACGGTTGGGGTACTTGGCCCCTTCCATACGACAGTTCCAGGTTTCAGGCATGCGGTAGTAAAGGATTGGGAACCCTTCTCGTCAAGATACGTAAATCGCCCTGGTATGGGCTTGATACGCCCGCTCGGCACACGAGCTCTATTGAAACGGATGATGATGTCGGTGCGCTCAATACTGCCACGCCAAGAGGAGCCCGTATTAAGTAGATATCCAATGTGGTTCTTGTAGCCACCCCACTCCCCTGCTCTGAATACCCCGACAGATACAGATTCCTCATATGCGTCTCTGATGTGAACGATGCTGTGCGCGGGAAAGCGAACTGTCTTTGTATGCCAGTACTTACCCCAAGTGTTGGCCCTTATAAGCTTGGTTGCGACCGCCTTGCCATTCACCCACGACCTGAAGCTGGTAAAGCTCGTGCGGGGCGGCTGCTTCATAATATCGACTTCATCCCTGTCATCATCCGACGACTCATTGTCTGGATTTGCCGAGCCAATTCCGCGATCCGGAAAGCCCATCCGCACCGTGCATGCTGGTCCATGGTTCACGAAGGTAAACCGAGCGTCCACGTTAAGTTTCTTCTTTCCCACGTTGATGCGTACTACCTCTGACTTCATCTGAACAGTAGGGTGCCCAGAGAGCAGCTTCGGAGAGCCGCCCATCGTTATACCGCCATCGTTTGCCCTTGCGGGACCTGAGAGCAGCAGGAGCGCAACCGTAATTGCGGATCTGCTTAATGCCCCGATCACTTCGCGCATGAAACACCTCATTTTCCAAGAGAACCCGTGGGCCTATCTCGGTTGAAACAGCTCGATCGGATTGCCCGAGGGATCATCCACCAGCGCCTGCTTTCCGCCGGGACCCGCAACGATCGAACTTCGCGTGGATCCTCCCCCCGAGTGTACCGCAGCAACTGCCGCCTCGATATCGTCCACTTCGAGGACGATGCGGTTCCATCCTCCCGGCTCGGGCACGCGCCCGTCGTCCATGGGCTTCGCTGCCGAGGTGTCGGGCCCGCTGAGCCAGAGGCGAAGGTCGCCTCGACCGACGATTGCGAACGCAGGTCCCCATCTTTCGACGAGCTCGAAGCCGAGAAGCGTGGTATAGAACTCGAGAGCTGCGTCAGTATTGTGTACGAGGTATCGGACGGTTGTCATGGGAGTTCTCGCTCCGTTAAGATCGCTTGGTGAGCATTCCGCACACATCTTGCGCATTATGCGGTCCACTCACTCGAACAGTATACGCACAATCGAGGGCCGTACCACATGAGTGTGGCACGGCCCTCGTTCGATCTACGCAGGCGAGGAGTCCGCCTCACCCATGGGTCGTTATCGGCTCCGCTTACGGAAACGAAGCATGCCAGCAAGTCCGGCCACGCCGAACGCTCCGAGCATCGCCACTGTTCCCGGCTCTGGCACCACGCCTCCGGAACCAAGGCGGCCATAGGATGCAAGCGACATGAACCGGCCGGTTCCATCAACGTTCACGACATTCATTCCGCCCGTTGTGTCGAACACGTTGTGAGATGCGTTTCCGT
>VFKD01000426.1 GCA_009885735.1 bacterium | reverse complement strand
GGGCGTGGAGTATGTAGACAATCTAGACATCCACGGCATCAACACCCCGGAGCTGCTCGATATGACGCTCCGCAAAGGCGCCTGCATGGAGGCGGTTCGCAGGGCGATGGTCGAGGGCATCGTTGGGCATATCGGCTTTTCGACTCACGGCCCGCTGCAGGTGATTCTAGACACTATCGCCACAGATGAGTTCGAGTCGATCAACCTGCACTACTACTACATCAACCAGCGAAACCTCCCCGCTGTCGAAGCTGCCACTGCACGGGACATGGGCGTCTTCATCATCTCGCCAACCGACAAGGGTGGGCAGCTCTTCAACTCGCCGGATGCGCTCAATGCCCTGTGCGCCCCCTACACACCTATCGAGATGAACCAACGATGGCTCCTCTCGCAGCCTGAAGTACACACTCTTTCGATGGGCGCTGCTCGGCCCGAGGAGTTCGACGCGCACCGCCGCATGGCCGCCGTGGATGGTCCTCTGACTTCTGAGGAACTGGAGATCGTCGCTCGGCTGGACTCCGCAATGGCGAATATCGGCTTGAGCTTCTGTAACTTCTGCCACGAGTGCCTCCCATGCCCGGAAGACGTACACATTCCTGAGATTCTGCGGCTTCGCAACCTCACCAAGGCGTATGACATGACGGAATTTGGAAAGTACCGCTACAAGATGTTCCAGCACAAGGACCCAGAGACGGGGCTGCCCGCGGGCGGCGCGAACCACTGGTTCCCGGGCCGCCAGGGTGATTTCTGCACGGACTGCGGCGACTGCCTTCCCCGCTGTCCGCTGAACTTGCCCATTCCCGACCTACTCCGCGAAACGCACGGTCTCCTGAGCGGGGAGGTGGGGAAGAGGCTGTGGGAGTAGCCTGTCGCCGCCCAGCAGTGTATCTCATGGGTTCCATCGGTCCCCTATGTCACAGCACTGCACGTTCGCGTTCGAACGTCCTGCTCGTCGGCAGGTCCAGTGCGGTTCCGGTACAATGCCAATGCGCGCATGCTGCTGTGTGCGCCGAACGGCCGTTCACGGAGAGGCAATGACGAACTACTCTGACGCAGACCTTGAGGCGATGTTGGTTGACGTCGAGTCCGACCTGGTAGAGCGGAAGGAGTCGTTTTCGGGAGATGTACGCACTGCGCTGCGAGAAGCCGTGTGTGCGTTTGCAAATGACCTGCCAGACAATCGCAAGGCAGGCGTTTGCTTCATTGGCGCGCGGGACAATGGCACACCGTCAGGGCTGCCGATCACCGACGAACTGCTACTTAATCTGGCTGACATTAAGACCGACGGGAACACCGTTCCGCCGCCAAGCCTGACGGTCGCAAAGCGCCGACTTGCTGGCGCGGAGGTTGCAGTGGTGACCGTGGAGCCGGCGGACTCGCCGCCTGTCCGTTACAGGGGGCGCGTACACATCCGTATCGGACCCAGGCGAGGCATGGCTTCCGCCCAGGACGAAAGAATACTAAGCGAGAAGCGTCGGCATCGCGATGCCCCGTTTGACCTGCACCCGATCAGTCAAGCTGCTCTTCGAGACCTGGACAGGCGATACTTCGAGGACGTCTACCTGCCATCCGCGATCGCCCCGGACGTGCTTGAGGCTAACGACCGCACGTACGAACAGCGACTTGCTGTGACAAAGATGATCGCGTCTGTGGACGAGCCCACGCCAACCGTGCTTGGAGTCCTTGTGCTTGGTACGCGCGTTCGAGACTTTCTGCCTGGCGCCTATATTCAATTCCTTAGGATCGCGGGAACGGACCTGGCCGACCCGATACAGGACGAGCAAGTAATCGACGGTAACATTGGAGAAGTATTGCGAAAGGCAGACGAGAAGCTTGCGGCCCACAATCGCACTGCGGTCGACATCACATCCGCGAGGCTGGAGAAACGGACGTTTACGTATCCCCTAGCAGCGCTTCAGCAGCTCGTGCGAAACGCAGTGTTGCACCGTACGTATGAGGGCACCAATGCCCCGGTCCGAATATACTGGTATGACGACCGAATTGATATCTTTAATCCAGGAGGTCCCTATGGCACGGCTCGGCAGGAGAAGTTTGGACAACCAGGAGTTGCCGATTACCGAAATCCCAATCTTGCGGAGGCAATGCGAGTGCTGGGGTTCGTGCAGAGGTATGGTGTCGGCATTGGTATTGCACGTCGCGAGCTTGAAGCAAATGGAAATCCTAACCTTGAATTTGAAATTGAGGCACTCCACCTGATGGCTCGTGTTAGGCCCGTACAGTGAAGACAATCGCCTTCTTCAACAACAAAGGGGGAGTCGGCAAGACGTCTCTGGTATATCACCTCGCCTGGATGTACGCAGACCTTGGGGCGCGTGTCATTGCGGCAGATCTGGACCCTCAATCCAACCTAACGGGCATGTTTCTTGACGAAGAGGGGATTGGCACACTGTGGACAGATGAGGATCCCCCTGGGACTATCTATGAGGCGATTGAACCACTCTTGGAGGGCACCGGTGATATCCAAACTGTTAGTGCGCAATCCATCGCTCCAAATCTTGGTTTGCTGCCTGGAGACCTGAGGCTCTCCGCATCCGAGGGTGAGCTGAGCAGCCAATGGTCGGGTTGTCTGGATCGGCAACAGCGCGCGTTCCGCGTTATCTCTGCGTTTTGGAGAGTGCTGGAAGGTGCCGCACTTTCTCAGGCCGCGGACATCGTCCTCATTGATGTTGGCCCAAACCTTGGGGCCATAAATCGAGCAGCGCTCATCGCCGCCGAACATGTCGTCATTCCTCTTGCTCCCGACCTCTACTCAATTCAGGGCCTAAAGAATCTGGGACCGACCCTGCAACAGTGGCGGAACGAATGGCGTGAGCGGCGTGACCGCAATCCAATCCCAGCGCTGTCGCTGCCACCGGGCTCAATGACTCCAGCCGGATACGTAGTGCTCCAGCACGCAGTGCGGCTAGACCGCCCCGTTAAGGCCTACGACAGGTGGATGGAGCGTATTCCAGAAGAGTACAGGCAGTCTGTGCTTCACAATAATGCCGGTCCTGCACCGGCCAAAGTTGCCGATGACCCGTCATGCCTTTCCGCGCTTAAGCACTATCGCAGCCTGATGCCGCTTGCACAAGAGGCTCGCAAACCAATGTTCTTCCTTAAGGCGGCGGATGGCGCGATCGGAGGCCACGCGCAAGCCGCACAAGACTGTTATCGAGACTTTCGATTGCTCGCGCGGACAATCGCGGACAGGTGTGGAGTCGCACTGCCGTAACGAAGTGCCTGTGTGTCGAATGCGCACACTCCGTTCCATCGAATATCACTCTGTCTCAGAATCTCCTGGCGCGCCACAATCCGCCGGACCTGCCTGCCCATCGCTCCGCCGAGAGCCCCCAGGCATAGTCAGGAGGGCATATCATGCGAAGTTACGCGCCAACCGGAGTCATTGCGAGTGCGCTGAGCGAATCGGCCACATCGGATGGTCCGAACAACAACGAGGAGTCGCCCTTCCTGTGATCGACAGTACGGAACTCATCGCAGTTGTGCTCGATTCAGCAAATGCGGTAAGGAAGGAGGTATAGTAAGGAAGTAAGGACGCAGTGCAACTGAGGGAGTAGCGCGAAGATGACAGCCATTGCCAAGATAACAGCGAAAGGTCAGACAACCATTCCACGGACCGTCCGCGCCGCCCTACATGTTGCGCCAGGTGATCTGATCTCGTGGGATGTAGACGAGAATGGTACAGCGATCGTCCGTCGTGTTAAGCCGATAGACCTAGAGTATCTGCGTGGCATTGAGGCGACACTGACTGAATGGTCCAGCGTGGAGGATGAGGAATCCTACCGTGAGCTTTGACCGCTTCACGGTGGTTCGAGTGCCTTTTCCGTTCACCGACCGGAGCTCTGTCAAGAACCGGCCAGCCCTCGTTCTCTCCCACTCAACAACATTCAACACGCCCGCGGGACATTCGGTGATGGCGATGATTACCTCTGAAAAGAACCCGCCATGGCCCCTCGATTGCAACATCTTGGACCTTTCCGCTGCAGGACTCTTTGCCCCATCAAAGGTTAGGTTCAAACTGTTTACCCTGGACAATCGGCTCGTGAGAGGCGAGGTGGGCAAGCTCTCCGCCGCCGATCAAGCAAACGTACGCTCCGAGCTAGCACATTTGTTGGGCGATTGAACTTGGCTTTCGGTCTGCACCCAATAGGTCACTCAACGCTGTTCGGTGTCGGCATTGCTATCACCAGGCGCGAGCTCGATACCAATGGGAATCCGCCGCTTGAGTTCTCTGTCCAAGGCAACCCTATATCTACACGAGTTAGGCCGCATCCGACGAGGGCCGCCACGTAGTCTTGATCGCCCCGAGGTCCGGACAGGGTTGTACTTTCCGGTGCAGCCAGCCGCCAGGAACGTGAGGAACGCTTCTCTAAACTGGGGCAGCCTTCGGGCGCCTATCTAACTCGTCGGTTTGTGTCACAGCCTCGCTATATGTTGATAGTCAAGCGGAACACCTCGATTGCCTCCTCAATGTCCGCAGCGCTCACGTCCTTGTGCGTCACCAGGCGAATGCGCTTAGGCGACGTGGCTATGCACAGAACCCCGCGCTCGGCCAGCTTGTCCTCAATCGGCTTCGCAGAGCCGGTGGTGGTTAGGTAGACCATATTGGTGGCCACGGCCTCCACGTCCACGCAGGTGCCGGGAAGGCCGTGGATGCCCATCGCGAGGCGCTTCGCGTTCGAGTGGTCGTCCGCCAAGCGCTCGATCATGGTCTCCAGCGCCACAACACCGCACGCAGCAAGGATTCCCGCCTGACGCATCCCGCCACCGAAGAGCTTCCGAACGCGCCGCGCTCGCTCCACGAAATCGCGCGTGCCGCAGAGCAGCGAGCCGACGGGGCACCCGAGCCCCTTCGAGAGGCAGAACGAGACCGAGTCCGCCTGGGCAGCGAACTCGCTTGCAGGGGTGCCGGTGGCAACCGCCGCATTGAAGAGGCGCGCGCCGTCGACGTGAACCATCATTCCCGTCTCTTTGGCAAGCGAGAAGAGGTGGCGATGAACGTCGAGCGGGATGATCGCGCCGCCAAGGCGGTTGTGCGTGTTCTCGAGAACCAGCAGGCGCGTTCCGGGCGAATGAAGAGTCTCGGGCCGGATGGCTGCGGCGATCTCGTCGACGTCCGGCACGCCGCCAGGACTGCGAAACTGGCGCGTCAGTACTCCCGCGAGCGCCGCGGGGCCGCCGACCTCCATGCAGAGCGAGTGCGCCTCCCAGTCGAAGAGGGCTTCGTCTCCCGGCTTGGTGTGCGTCTTGATGGCAATGTTGTTCGCCATCGATCCGGAGGGGACGAAGAGCCCTGCCTCCTTGCCGAGCTTTGCGGCGGCTGCCTCTTCGAGCTTGTGGACCGTCGGGTCGTCGCCCAGCACGTCGTCGCCCAGCTCGGCCTCGGCCATCGCCTTGTACATAGCTGGGGTCGGGCGCGTCACCGTGTCGCTGCGTAGGTCGATTCGTCTGGTCATTCTGGGCCTCTCCCAAACCACTTAATCTTCTCAAGAAGGACTGCAGGTTATTGCCCATGCGGCGCTGCCGTTCCTCCCATCGGCACAAGTGTACGCCGCCCACCTGCAGGTAAGCGCGGGGCGCATGTCGAATCTCAATCGTTCCTGTACCCGTCGCGGGCAGGCATATCAACTCATCTCTCCACGGAGCACACCTTGAACACTCAATTCGTCTACTCAGCCGGCGTTTGGAACCTCAACAGCGGTTCCGACCCCTTTGGCCCCGCCGTTCGCCCGGATCGCGACTTCGCCGAGAAGCTCAAGATTCTCAGCAGTCTGGGATTCACCTATGTTCAGCTTCATGATGACGACTGCGTGCCGATGGAAGTGCCTGCTTCGCAAACCGAGGCCTACACTCGCAAAGTGAAGGCGATGTGCGATGACCATGGCCTCACAGTGGAATTCATCGCCCCGCGCCTGTGGGAGGATCCGGACTTCGCGGACGGCGGAATCACGGGGAACCGAGCCTTGAGCCGGCAGAAGGCCAAGGACCGTGCGAAGAGGTCCGTGGAGATCATGAACGTGCTGGGCATCGACCGCCTTGTGCTCTGGCCCGCGCGCGAAGGCACCTACATTCGCGAGGCGAAGGATGCGGTACGGGCGT
>VFKD01000452.1 GCA_009885735.1 bacterium | reverse complement strand
TCTCCTTCTGACCCATGGCCGAACACATCACTACCTTGGCTGCGGGATCGGCCAACTTGATCTGCCGAACCGCCTCGATGCCGTCCATCTCCGGCATGGTGATGTCCATGGTCACAAGGTCCGGCTTCAGAGCGTTGTAGCTCGCTAGAGCCTCGTTCCCGTTAGATGCCTCGCCCACTACTTCGTATCCATTTTGAGTCAGTATGTTCTTGAGGGTTACCCTCATGAAGATACTGTCATCCGTTATTAGAATCCGCTTTCCCAAGTCTTTGTCCTCCGCCATGTGTTATTGCCAAGATCACTGCCGCACCATTGCGGCATGACCAACCTGATGATACTGCGATTAAACCTACCGCTGGGACAACTCGTGCAGCGCACTATGCGGCTGTGCTCTTCTGATGTGGGCGCATCGCCAGCTCATAGAGCTTCCTCCCGATAAAGCCGAGTGGAAGCACGAACTCCACTCCACCGCGCGCAACTGCCTCCTTAGGCATTCCATATACAGTGCAAGATTCCTCATCTTGTGCGAGTGTGTGTGCCCCCGCGTCTCTCAACTGTTTCATCCCATCGGCGCCATCGTATCCCATTCCGGTGAGTATCGCGGCAGTCGTGTTGCGCCCGCAATGCTGGGCACACGACTCGAACAGCACATCTACCGACGGTTTGTGGAGATTCACCGGAGGTCCCGCAGACACCCTCACGCGGGTCTCGGCGCCTGAGCGTATAACGCTCATGTGAAAGCTTCCAGGAGCCAACAGCGCGTGACCGGGAAGAACACGGTCGCCGTCCGCAGCCTCTTTCACTCTGATTGCGCAAGTCGCATCAAGACGCGCCGCGAATGACGTCGTGAACCCGGCTGGCATATGCTGCACGATTACGATGCCTGGAGCATCCGACGGCATTGTACTCAGAACCTCGCGGATTGCCTCGGTTCCGCCGGTTGAGGCGCCGATTGCAATGATCTGATGCGTCATTCGAAATGCCGTGGTGGCCTTCCGCATGGGTTGGGTCTGAGCTGTTTGTGCCGCAGCGGCATCAGATCTCGGTCGAACCTTCGCACGTGCTGCCGCCTTAACCTTCTCGATGATCACCGCCGCGGAGCTCTCTACCCCGCTGAGAGTGTCCGTAGACGGCTTGGCAATGAAGTCGACGGCGCCAAGCTCGAGAGCCCGCATGGTGATGTCCGCGCTTTTCTGCGTCAAGGAAGATATCATCACAACCGGCATGGGTCGTCCGCGCATTAGCTTCTCTAGAAAGGTGATGCCGTCCATCCGCGGCATTTCGATGTCTAGTGTTATCACGTCCGGCTGCAGCTTGATGATCTTCTCGCGTGCGATGAACGGGTCTCCAGCAGTGCCGACCACCTCTATACTTGGGTCTGACGTCAGGATATGTGTGAGAAGTTGCCGCATCGCTGCGCTGTCATCAACTATCAAGACCTTCGTAGTGTTACTCGCCATGTAAGTTCCCCTTTGGGCCGAACCGCAGTGTGGCTGCGAATTCCGAAGTACACACGCAATGCACTCCTAAGCACACGCCTAGCCCATCGCCTTGTTGAGCATACTTATCAACGCATCTGCATCGCTGTCCGTGCTTCTGTCCATCCTGTGCAGCTGAACTCTGCCAGTATCGGTCGTGAACTTGATGGAGCGGGTGATACGGCCTCCAACGTCCTTCGCCACTATTGGTATGTTCACAGACTCTAGGTACTTCAGGGCGAACCGGATGTTCTGCTTCGGCACGTTGTCCTCGGACTCGCTTATCTTCAGGACATGACCCCCGCCGAACACCTTGGCCTCAATCCGGCGCTTGTGCGCGCCCAACATAAGGCACTCTTCCAGCAGCATCGGTATGGAGTGCTCTCCGTATCGTGGTGATGGGATTTCTCCGGCGCCACCCGTGGGCAGCATATAGTGGTTCATGCCTCCGATTCTAGCAATTGGATCTCGGAGGCAAACCGATATACACGAGCCCAACACGGTGCGCACGATTGTGGGCCTCATGCTGGCGAACACCCCGCCTATGTGAATCGACTCTGTGTCTCTATCATACTGGTCGCCATCATCATTAAGTATCACGCTGCCTTCCTAACCGCAACCGTCTCGGGTAGGCGATAGATGGTTTGTCCAAGCGACTCAAACGACTCTGAAACTCCGAGCAGCGATTCTGAGTGACCGATGAACAGGTGCCCACCGGGCTTGAGATACCGTTCGAGCCGCTCAAACAACTTCTTCTGGGTCGCCTTGTCAAAGTAGATGACGACATTTCTGCAGAATATCATGTCAAATTGCGTTCCCGTGCCTATGGGCCATCCTGGATCCAGCAGGTTAATCTGCCTGAAGACGATCTGGGAGGCTAGCTCCTGCCGCACTTTGTATTGGTCGCCCTCCGCGGTCTGCTTGCGAAGAAAGTACTTCTTGAGCAGCGCGCTCGGCACTGTATGTATCCGGTCGTCCTCATAGATGCCCCGTTCGGCATGGGCAATCACATTGGTGTCTATGTCGGAGGCCAACTGCAGCACGTTCCAGTTCGAATGGCCCGAAAGCGCTTCCTGCAGGGTGATTGCCAGCGTATACGGCTCCTCGCCAGTGGAACAGCCGGCGTGCCACACGCGAAGGCGTCGCTCCCCATCACCACGTGCGGCCCGCCGGATCAAGCTCGGTATTACCGTGCCGGACACAAAATCGAAGTGGTGTGGCTCGCGAAAGAAATCCGTCTTGTTGGTTGTAATGCAGTTGATGAATTCGGTCGTTTCCGTTCCTTGGGGTCCCTCCTGTGTGAGCATTGTGTAGTAGGCCAGATAGGAGCTCAGGCCGTGAAAACGCAGCCGCTTTTGCAGTCGGCCCTGTACCAGATTGCGCTTTGAGTCCGAGAGCGATATGCCGGTCAGCTCATAGGTCAACTCCCGGAGCAGCTTGAACTCGGAATCCGTTAGTGTCGCTTCAGTCATAATGCCGCGTGAACTCCCCAAGATAGAATAGTGTCTCGAGTCTATGGAGATTGTTCCACGGGCAGGTGTTACTCTCGGCTGGTACAACTACCGGGCGCTGCTGGCGTAAAGAACGGGAGCCGCCTGCAGAGCCTCGCTGAATTGGCGAGGCTAAACCTGCAGGCGACTCCCGTCGGCTTTGCGGTCTAGAACTCCTCGAACTCGTCCGAGGAGCTTGACGTGCGGCGTGCTATCGGTCGGCTCGGTGTCTTCGCCGACCTGGAGGATACGGCGGAGTGGCCTCGTGACGATGCCGCCTTCGCGGTAGCCAGCTGAGCGGCCTTGCGCTCCATGGCTTGCTGCTGGATGCCGGTCAGATAGCTCTGACTTAGCTGGAACTTGCCAACCACAGACTGGAGGTCCGTGGCCTGCTGAGTTGTGGAGCGACTTGCCGCCGCCGTCTCCTCGACTAGCGCGGCATTCTGCTGGGTGATCTGGTCCATCTCTGTGACGGCCTTATTCACCTGCTCAATGCCGGACGCCTGCTCTTGGCAAGCGGCCGAGATCTCCGCGATGATGTCTGCCACCTTGTTGACGGACTGGACGATCTCTTGCAGCGTCTGTCCGCTCTGATTCACTAGGCTGCTGCCGTCCTGAACCTTCTGCACGCTGTCTTGAACGAGAGCCTTGATCTCCTTGGCGGCTGTGGCGCTTCGACCCGCGAGGTTGCGGACCTCCGCGGCAACCACTGCGAAGCCACGGCCCTGTTCGCCGACTCTCGCTGCTTCCACCGCTGCATTGAGAGCCAGCAGGTTCGTCTGGAAGGCGATCTCATCAATCACCGAGATAATGTCCGCGATCTTCTTGCTGGCGACGCTTATCTCTTCCATGGAGCCGACGGCATTGCCAACCACTTCGCCGCCCTTCACGGCAACTTCCCGTGCTTGGATTGCCAGTTGGTTTGCCTGCTTCGCATTGTCCGCGTTCTGCTTTACCGTGGAGGTGAGTTCCTCCATGCTGCTTGCCGTCTCTTCCAGGCTGGAGGCCTGCTCCTCGGTGCGCTGCGACAGATCGTCCGTACCGGCGGATACCTCGCCCGAAGCTTGTGCAATCGTGTCTGCCGCGCTGCGGGCCTGAGCGACCAACGCAGAGAGGTTTGTGATCATCGTGGCGAAGGCGTTCCCCAGGACGTCCTTTTCGGACTGCGGCTTGGCGTCCACCGTCAGGTTGCCAGCGGCAATCTCGGTAGCCGTGGCTGCCAGACCGTTGAGCGTGATCTGTGCCCGGTTGTATGCCTCTACCGATTTCACAGTCTGGTTCCGAAGGGCGTTGAAGGTTTCGGCCATTACTGCTAGATCCGGGTCCTTCGGGATGTCAAGGAGAGGGGTCTTGGGCTCGATCGTGAATGACAGATCTCCCACGGAGAGCGCCTGCATTGCGGTCGCAAGGTCGGTGGCACACGCCCCCCTTAGGAACTCCATTCGGTCTGCGATTTCCTTCACGGATGCCTTGTACTCTGCAGTGCGAATGCTCTCTTCCTCTTCGCGGGCTGAGAGGTCCGTGACCATCTTGAGGAAGACATTGCCCAGGACGTCCTTGTCGGACTTCGGCTTCACGTCGACCTTCAGGTTGCCTCCGGCAATCTCTTGTCCGTTGAGCGCCAGTTCAGAGAGTACCGCCCTCGCTCGGTTGTATGCCTCTACAGACTTTACCGTTTGGTTGCGGAGTGCGTTGAACGTTTCGGCCATCAGCGCCAGGTCCGGATCCTCTGGAATGTCCAAGAGAGGGGTCTTTGGCGTTATCTCAATGCTTAGGTCGCCATTGGAGAGTGCGTCCATTGCCACGGCGAGGTCCGTCGCGCATGCGCCACGAAGAAACTCCATACGGTCTGTGATTTCCTTGAGAACCGCCCTATTTTCCGCGGCCGCTCTCGTGTCGCGGTCGGACTTGGGCGTAGGGCCAACGACTGTAAGACGCGGTCTTCCAGCGGCTGCTTTCGGTGCAGGCGCGGCTAGGGTTGTCTTGCGTGCAGCAATTGCCATCTCAATGTCCTTTCAGGGATGAGAAGTGTGCGGTACGGAGATTCCGTTAGGCCGCGACTGCCGTGGCGGCGCTCTCACCGAGCATCACCACGTCGATATCCAGCAGAATTGTGAGCGTGTCGCCGGTCTTTGCCACACCCCTCAGGGTGTTGGCGCTCAGTCTGGACCCGAAGTCCGGCGGCGGCTGTATTTCAGAGGGAGGGATGCTCATGACCTCGGACACGCTGTCCACGATCATGCCCATCACTCTGTCTTGAACGACCACCACGACAATTGCCGTAAACTGGTCGTACTGGATCTGCTCAAGGCAGAACTTGCTTCTTAGGTCCAAGATCGGCACTATTGTGCCTCTCAGGTTGAGCACTCCAACGATGTCTGCCGGAGCATTTGGGATTCGGGTGGTGGGCACGTAGCCCTTTATCTCCTGAACCTTGAGAATGTCTACTCCGTATTCTTCGTCTGCAAGCGAGAAAGTCAGATACTGATTTGCATCCGCAGGACCTCCCAGGTCCTGGTTCAGAATGTCCGTCTGGTTGATCGCCATGTGATCCCCTTCTTGTGCCGCCGCCTAAGCGGCACGTTCGTCGACTACAGCATCGATGATTGACCGGCTCAGAGTATACGCAGCCTCCCTCGGCGCAATCGCCATTGAAGGCATGTTCTGCTTCTTGGAACTGTCTGCTAGGCTGCGGCGGAGTAGATGCCCTCGCTGCCGACGGCGCCGCGAATGAGGCTTGGTACGTCTAGGATAAGTGCGACTCGGCCATCGCCCATGATGGTTGCTCCAGCGATGCCCTCCACCTTCTGATAGTTCGTCTCCATGCTCTTTATGACCACCTGGTTCTGGCCTATCAGCTCGTCCACAAGCAGTGCCGCTTTTCGCCCATCGTTCTCTACGATGACGAGTGTCGCGCGACTAGGATCGGTGACTATCGGTGCTGCGCCGAAGAGTTGATAAAGCCGCATTAGCGCGAGCACTTCGCCGCGCACAACAACGATCTCGCCCGCGCCGGCTATGGTGCGAACTTCCTCGGCAGTGGGCCGAATGCTCTCTACGATGCTGGTCAATGGCAGGATATAGACCTCGTTGCCCACCAGCAC
>VFKD01000404.1 GCA_009885735.1 bacterium | reverse complement strand
GTGTCTCTCCTCGGCGCGCCGATCCAGGCCGTCGAATTGCGGGATATGTTGAGCACGGCCGGAGGCTTCTGCTTGTGTACGGTGCAGTACGTCGCTCCGTTGGACATGGCGAAGCCCTGTACACTTACCGGGTCGCCCAGGTGCGGGTAGTAGTCGAACAGATGGTTGGAGCGCCAAGGGTAGAAGAAATCGCCATTGATGGCCAGGTTCAACTTGTGGTCGCGCAGGAAGTCGGTTGTGTTCGCGCCGCGGAGCGGGTGCTTGGCCGTTGGGTCGCCTGGGGTGACAAGGAACTCCAATCCTGGCTGGCCGAGGTCAAGGCGAACTGTATGAAAGACGTTCTTGCGGGGCTCCAGGACGGGTTCGCAGGTGTAGATCGCTCCAGGCCACAGTGTTCGCGTCGATGCTTCAGCCTGGGGGCGAAGCCTGGCCCAGGCAAAGTACGCGAGGTAGGAGACCAGCACGACTGCGAGGGAGATGCCGAAACGGCGGATGAATTTTCGTTTGTTCATGCTTCGATACGCAGGTTTGGAAGGCTCACAGGCTAGCTATTCGCAAATAATCGACTCCAGCCGCCGAGCAGTGGCCTCGTCAAATGCAGCCCCGTCAGCGATCCGCGAGGGACAGCCGGAACGCGACCATCTCCTGGTCGTTGCGAACGAGCAAGACATCGCCGACCAGCACCGGGTGGTTCCATGTCTTGCCCTTGATAGCCGGGAACCGCGCGAGCTCCGCGAACTGGTCGGGGGCCGCCGCAACCAGCACAAGTTCGCCCATCTCCGACAGCACCAGCAGCAAGTCCTGGTCGGGCAGCAGGAGGAGCTGGCCGTGGCCATAGCGTCCGCCCTTCCACTTCCGCTCGCCGCCTTCGAGGTCGATGCACGCGAGGATGCTGCCGTCGAAGCCGAAGGCATGGCCATTGTGAACGACGAAGTCGTTGAAGTAGGGCTTCAGCCCGCGCGACGTCCAGCGCTCTTCGGCGGTCCATCCGGCGGGTCGGTGCGCGACTGAGATGCGGCGCATGCCGATGCCGCCCATGGCGTCGCCGACGGCGATCAGGACGTCGCCGTTCGCAGTCAGAGCCGGCTGCACTATGGTGCTGCCTTGCCAAGCGTGCTCCCACAGAAGCGTGCCGTTCGCCGGTGCGACGCTAGTTGCGCCGGCTCCACTCATCAGCAGTATCTGCTTCACTCCGCCGATCGTCGCCAGATGTGGTGAACTGTAGCTCCCGCCGTGGGCAGGGCCGAGCCAGCGCGACTTGCCGGTGGCGACGTCATAGGCGGCGAGCCGGCCTGAGGCTGCGACGATGACGAGGTCTCCGACGACTAATGGGGAACTCGAGAAGCCCCAGCCTGGGAGCTTCGCGCCGGTGTCGGACGCGGCGTTGCGCGACCACACGACCGCGCCGTTGGCGGCGTCGAGCGCGTTCAGGACTCCAGTTGCACCGAATGCATAGACGCGACCGTTGCTGAGGGTCGGCGTCGCGCGCGGACCGGCGCCGCCATTCGACTCCCAGAACCGAACCGCGTCGCCGTGTCTCCACACCGGCTCGCCGGTGGTCAGTTTGTAGCAGGAGACGACCTCTTCCTCACCGCGCTGCTCCTGGGTGTAGAGAAGAACTCCGCTAATCGCGAAGGACGACCAGCCCGGCCCGACTGGTCGACGCCACAGCTCGACCGGAGGCGATTTCACCCAGTCGGTCGCGATCCGCACTCCGGGGATGATGCCGTCGCGAGCGGGTCCGCGAAAGCCTGGCCAATCGACTTTGGCCGGCGGGACCGGCGGAGCAGGGGGAATGGTCGCCGGCTCATCAACGGCTTTGGACTTGCGCCGCTTCTCGCGAGCCTTCACTGCTGGCGGAGCCGACGACGACATCGCAGTCTTCGCGCTGCCTAGGGCTGCGGGTGGTTCGACGGAAGTCTTCGCTGCCGGTGGAGACGCGAGCGTCGCCGGTCTGTCGCCGGCCTGGGCCAGGAGCCGTTCCTCGGGAGTTGGCGTCCATCGCCACTGGAGGTCCGAAGCGCCGGCGCCGGTTATGCCGCTGGTGCGCACGAGCGTGAACGCTCCGCACGTCAGCACGAAGGCGGCGACCATCGAAGCGCGCCGAGGACCGCTGGAGAGGCGCCGGCTGACCACTGCCCAAGCGACGAGGGCGAGGCTCAGCGCCGGGATGGAGTAGAAGATGAACATCATCCCCATTCCCG
>VFKD01000386.1 GCA_009885735.1 bacterium | reverse complement strand
TGCTGAACGTCCAAACGCTTCCGTCTGAAGCCGCCGCCGCCACATAGGCTCCGTCCGGGCTGAACCGCGGATCGCCCATCACGCCGCCTGGGATCGAGCTAAGCTGCTTTGGTTCGCCGCCCAAGGGAGAAACCACGAATACCTGGTCCTCAATCGCCCCACCACGCGCCGCCGGACCAATGTAGGCAATCCACTTCCCGGAGTCCGGGCACCGCAGGTGGCCCTTCACTCCTCGGAGCGCCGAATTTGCCTTCTTCGCGGTATGCGTCAGCCTCGTCACGCGCGCTCCGTGGGGCGGCTTGGGGTAGTCATCCTCCCTGCCGGAGAGCGGACCCAGCGGCCCCGGAATGGTAAGCTCCTCCGGCACGGTTACCAGGAACACCTCCGAGTAGTAGGCTGTCTCTCCCGCCTCCCGCACCGCCACCTGCCCGCGGAACGCGCGAGCCCTGCCCCGAGCCACGGAGGCCGTTTTGTAGCCGCTGCGGCCAACCCAGCAGTCGCCCTCGGCGCGCCGAATCTCGTCCGACCCCGGTGTTGGCGTCTCGACGCATGCCGTGAGCAGTACGCTGAAGCTCTCTCCAGTGAAGCAGCGGCCCTCTCGGTCCTCCGCCACCTTCACGGTCGGCCCTCGCAGGCTCACTCCCACGTTTCGCACGTCCGAGCCGTGTTCGGTCTTCATTATATGGTCGTTGTACGTGAAGCCCACCCACTTCCCGGTGCCGTCCGGTTCGTGCTTGTGGGTGCCGCCCCGAAGCGCGCCGGGAGTGAACGGAGGTGTTACGTCTCGGCTGTCCAGCCATCGCGCGGAGCCTGAGCCGTCCGTTGAGATGATCATGCCTCCGCGGACCGTGAAATCGTACCTAAGGCCGCCGATGGCATGGATTGCAACGACTTCACGAGCGTTCAGCCAACTCGCTGCACCCACTCCCAGCACGGGCGGCTGCTGGCGATAGAAGATGTTTACCTTTCCCGTGGCAATATCCACAAGGCCGAGTTCGGCGCAGCCGTCGATACCGCGCGCGTCTCGGCAGTCGAACACGAGGCTGCGGCCATCGGGCGAGAAGTTGAGGTTGTTGTCCAGGTCCATCGGCAGCGGCCCGGAGGTTAGTATGCGCTCGGTGGGGTTCATGAACCGGATTATATCATGCGAACTGCGATGGGTACAGTACGTCGGACTCGGTGAAGGCATTCTGCGGCAACTTGTCTGGCGCGGATAGAACTACCCACCGCACGACGGCCTCCCCGGAAACGAGTTCGGGGAGGCCGTCGTGAGGCTCGTTCGAAACCGGTGCCTACGGAGTGAGCAGCACTCCCCGCCAAGCGCCGCCATTGTACGACGCGAAGGCGCAAATCTTCCCGTCGTCGTTGATTCCTGTCGCTCTCATTATCGTCCAGCCCGCCCCGGTCACCGGGTCGAGGAGCGAGGTAAGCTCTCGGATACCGTTCGTGGCATCCCATATGAACCCCCGCTCCGGCGCAGAGGACGAGTACGATACTCCCACCACGACTCCTGACAGGTTGAGGGCCCACGCGCCGCTCTGAGTCCGACCCGCAAGGACCCCAAGGTCCGTTGGTGAACCGCCGGTCCAGAGGGCCGCGTGGCGCTCGCCCGCAGAAGTGTATGCCTCGCCCGCAATCTGTCCGGCGCTGTTGATTGCCAGGGCGAAACTATACAGCCCTCCCAGACCTGCGAGGGGAGCTGCAGACCCGCTGGTCGAAAAGATACAAGCCTGGTTCCTGCCTTCGGAATTCGGCGAGTAGCCTGCAATCACCCCGGCATCATTGATGCACTGAGCCGAACCCGAAGCGCCCACGAGGCCCGCAAGCGTGGTAAGCGTGCCTCCCTGCCACACGAATGCGGCGTTATTCGCTCGCCCCACAACTTTCGGCGAGGTGTTGTTGTTAATGCCGTTTGCGCTGCCGCTCTTCTTGGAGAGCGTGGTGACCTTTCCGCCGCTGAAGAGAGCCGGAAGGCCGTTCGCGTAGCCCACTACCTTACCCGTGTTGTTGAGGGCATATCCTTCGCTGCTGCTGCGGCCGACAGTCCCGAGGTCCGTCATGGTCCCGTTGTACAGAAATGCGTGGTAGTTATATCCCGTGCCCACTGCAACAGTAGTACCGGATATCTGCCCGCTCGCATTGATTGCATCGGGCAGGGCGGCAGTCGAGCCGGCTATCTGCCCAAGGTCGGTAACCGTATAGACCTGAGATTGAGCACTGTTCGCCATCAGCGCAGCCAGTCCAACGGTTGTTAGCGCGCGAATCGCCAATAGACACTTCATAGTTTGCAGCCTCCTTATTCGTGCGCGGCTGCGAGGGGTTAGGCCCCACTCGATCCGCTTGACTACACTGTATCAGGCCAACATCCCCACAAAATCCCGAATTCGCGCATCGGCCCAGAAGCGCCGGGCTGTCACTCTGGATTCGCCTCGCCCAGAGCCTCGGCAACGGCCTGCTCCCAGCTCATGGCGCGGCCCACTTCCCACGCCCGTTCCAGCGCCGATTCGCCCAGAGCGGTTCGCAACTCTGCAAGGCGACGCTCGTGTTCCTGCAGGTCCCAGGGCGTGCGTGCGAAGCCGATCGACGTCCTGAGCGCATCCACAGCGCCTAGAGTCAGGGCCGTTCGGGATAGTTCACCACGAGCAAAGCATAGGTCAGCGAAAACTGCGAGTCCGTCCGACACTCCGGACAAGTCGCCGACGTCTCTGCAGAGTCTCAGACTCTCGACGAGACAAGTTTCGGCCGCAGCCCAGTCAGTCTCTTGGGCATAGAGAATTCCATGCAACTGCAGTGTCTGAGCCAGATGGAACATATCTCGTGAACTCCGTTCGAGAGCGAGCGCCTCATCGGCGCACTGTCGCGCCCTCGCAAGTTCGCCGGACCTGAAATATGCGTGACCAAGGCAGGTAAGTACAAGGGCCACATCGGACACAGCTCCAACCACCCGAACGATCTCAAGACTCTTCTCATAGAGATTGCTTGCCGACAACGAGTCGCCCTCTTCTGCAGCTAATAGGGCCAGGTTGTGAAGGCAAGCACACTCTGTGAGCAGATCTCCCAGGTTCTGAGACAGAGAAAGAGATTCCTCGAAGAATACACGGGCACTCTCGAAATCGGCCGCGATTCTATCGAGATTGCCTAGATTGTTTAGTGATCCCGCGACTCCGACCAAATCCCCGATTTCCCTACGAATAGCGAGACCCTGGACATACATGTCACGAGCGTTCATGTATTGATTAAGGTTAAGGGCAATGACTCCAGCCGCATTGAGAGCATCTGCACGCAATTGTGTCCTCGTCTGGGCTCCGGCATGGGCTAAAGCTGTGTAGAGGCGCCGCAGCCCTTCGGACCAGTAACCGCGAACAAGCCAGAGTTTGTGCGTTGCCAGACCAATCTGCAGGCCAACCTCCCCACCATCGGGTGCCTCCCGAAGCAGGTTCAGCGCCGCACGGATGTTGTCGTGATCGGCCTCCAGCCGGTCGAGCCAGAGAACCTCGTCGGGACCCTGGACGAGCGGCCTTGCCTCCTCCGCGAGGGCGAGGAAGTACTCCCAGTGCAGTTTCCCTACCTCCTCACGCTCCTCTCCGCTCAACTGTTCCTCGCCATACTCCCGAAGGGTCTCGAGCATTCGGAAGCGCATTTCCGGTCCTGTGTCGTCCGTAAAAACGAGGGAGCACTCCCGAAGCAGCGCGAGATGGTCGAGGGCCAGCGGCTCGTCGCAGACCGCCTCAGCCGCCTCCACGGTCCATCCTCCCCGGAAGACCGACAGCCTGCAGAAGAAGGTCTGCAACTCCGGTGTGAGCAGCCGGTAGCTCCAGTCTATCGCCGCCCGCATTGTGCGCTGGCGCTCTGCCAGGCCGCGCTTGCGGCTCACCAGAAACTCGAAGCGACGGCTAAGGTGCGCGAGCATCTGCGAGGGAGTCATCGCCTGTGCGCGTGCCGCCGCGAGTTCGATGGCAAGCGGCAGTCCCTCAAGGCGGTCACAAAGCTCCGCAACCGCGGCAGCGTTCTGGTTGCTGACGCGAAAGTCCGGCTTTGAGGCTTGTGCTCTGTCCACGAAGAGCTGCACGCTGTGGAAGGCGGACAGGGAGTCGGGTGTCCACTCGTGCTCCTTCTCAGTACCGTGCGACCCGCTCGCACCCCCCTGCACCCCCCGCATGCGGGCGGCAGCGGGGTGCATTACGGATGGTGTCGGCAGAGGCGCGACGGTCAGCTCCTGCTCCCCCGGAATTCCCAGCGTTCGACGGGAGGTTGCCAGCACCGTCAACCCCGGAACGCCCTCCAGAAGAGACTTGACGATCTCGGCTCCGCCCTCCACGAGCTGCTCGAAGTTGTCCACCAGGAGCAGGGAGGGCTGCTTCGAGAGCGCGGCAACAACCTGTTCCCGCGGATCAGACGTGGCGGACCGGGCGATGCCGAGCGCATCCAGAATTGCGCCGAGGATCAGGCTAGGGTCCGAGATGTCTGCAAGGGAGACGAACCAGATGCTGCCCTGAAAGGTTTCGGCGAACAGTCCGGCCGCCTCAATCGCCAGCCGCGTCTTGCCCGATCCTCCTGGTCCTGTGAGCGTCAGCAGGCGAGTGTTGGTCGCCTGGAGCAGGTCTGAGATGTTCTGGACCTCCTCCGTCCGGCCGAAGAAGCGCGTGAACTGAAGCGGCAGCCGTGCTGCCCGCGATTGAGCAGCGTTCAGCGGAGGAAACTCGCTCACCTCCCGGTTCGGATAGTCCAGCTCGAAGATGCGCTCCGGCCCGTCTGCCTCCCGCAGTCGCCACAATCCAAGGTCTGTGAGCCTGGTGCCTGGTTCCAGGTCGCGCCGCACCAGCGCAGCCGTCGCCTCCGAGGCAAGTGTCTGTCCGCCATGTGCCGCGTCCAGCATGGCAGCTCCATCTCTCAGCGCGCCGTCCTGGTACTTTCCGTATTCCAACTCCACGTCGCCAGTGTGAAGAGCGATTCGGACGCCAAGCTCAAGCGGCAGCGGCTGAGCCGCAAGCGCCCGTCGACACGAGACGGCACACGAGAGAGCATCGGTCGCGCTCTGAAAGGCTGCGATGAAGGAGTCTTTTGCCACTTGGACCTCAACCCCGCCCGCGCGGCGCATCTCCGAGCGCATGACCGCATGATAGACAGCGAGAGCGGAGTTGAATGCGTCGGCGCGCCCATCCAGCAGATCCGTCGTGCCCGCGACGCTCGCGAGGAGAAACGTGACCGTACCCGTGGGCAGCTCGCGAGCGGCTCCCGAGCCGGATGGGCGAGGTGCGCTTGGCGCCGAGACCGAGACTGCGCCTGCGTCCGCGAACCGTTCCTCGATGCGGCGAACGAGTTGAACCGTAACCGAGCTGGGAGAGGCGGCCAATTCGTCTGCCAAAACTCGCTCAAGCTCGCGGAACTGAACCAGCGCAGCCTGATGCCGGCCGACAGCAGACAGGAGTCGCATTACGTCTCGATGCGCTGCCTCGTGCAGTGGGTCGAGAGTGACCGCTCGCTCCGCGTACGTCAGCGCGGTGTCGTATCGCCCGTCCTTTTCCAGAAGGTTCACCAACTGGCTGACGGTATCCTGATAGCGCTGCTGGAGGTGCGCTTGTTCAGGTGCGATCCAGTCGTTGTAGAGGAAAGGCAGCAGAGGACCGCCGTAAATGTCCGCAGCGTGTGCCAGCAGCGAGGCATAATCTGCAGAATTGCGCCCCTGTGCCGCTCGGCGAAGGGCCGCCTGAAACCGGTCGACGTCCGTCACCACCGCCTCGGGGTTCAGTTCGATGGAGCTTCGGTCGGTCAAGACAACGGCTCCACCGGGCACGCCTGGAGGCTCGAGCTGGCTCCTGAGCGAGGAGAGTGCGTTGGATAGATTGTGGCTTCCGGCCTCGGGAGCGCTGTCCGGCCAGAAGAGCTCGACGAGCGCTTCCCTGCCATGACTGCGGTGGCGATGGTATGCAAGGTAGGCAAGAAGCTCGCCGGTCTGCTGCGAACGAAAACGCGAGATGGTTCGGTCGTCCTGTTTCGCCCGCAGCGGGCCAAAGAGCTGGATGTTCCAAGGTTCGGTCATGATGCATGCCTCCAGGCGTCACACGCCACGAATTCATCAACTCGGCTCCCACGCCGGATCGCCAAGAACAGACTCTCCCAGGTTGGGCATACTCTACCCTGCCATTATCCCAACTTTCTCCCCAGATCTCGTCCCGCCGTACTCGATCCCGCCCTTGACTCGCCCCGCTGCCCTCGGGTAGACTGAACCTACAATCAAATAGACTACGCTTGCCAAAGACAGCCGGTGCGCGATGAGCGCATAATCTCCCGCCTTGGGAGGCCCGCCGAGGGAAGATGCAGTGCAGTGGAATTTCGCGGTTCGCCGCCCTCTCTGCCGCCTGCGCCACCCACGGGAACCTGGCTTTGGCCGGAGTTCCCTTTTTGTTTGCCTGGTTCGATGCCCTTCTCCCCCATTAGGGGGCTGCCGGTGGCCGTCTCATACGTCACATATGTCCTACTGGTCCTATGCCGTACCCGAAGGGGGTGACAAGACAAGATGCGAACGAAAGGACCACGCGCCGACAAAGTTGGCGTAGTGGGAGAGCTCACCGATGTATTCGGTGGAGCCAAAGCGGCCGTCCTAACTCACTACCGGGGCCTCAAGGTTTCGGAGATCACGGCCCTGCGCCGCGCTCTGCGAGAGACCGGCGGCGAGTATCACGTCGTAAAGAACACTCTGTTTCGCCGCGCCGCGGGCGGAAAACTGAACCCGGAGCTTGAAGAGCTGCTGAAGGGACCGACGGCCATTGCCTTTGCAATGGAAGACCCGGTCTCCACCACCAAGGCGCTGCTCGACTTCTTCCGGAAGCTGCGCAAGCAGGACGTTCTAGTGAAGGGCGCCTACCTGGAGGGAAAGATTCTGAGCGTGGAGCAGGTCACCGCGCTGTCAAAGATTCCGCCTCGCCCGGTCGTGCTAAGCCAGACGCTCGGCACCATTCAAGCGCCGCTGAGCAACTTCGCCGGCACCATGAGCGGCGTACTCAGCGAGTTTGCCCGCACGATGCAGGCGCTCTGCGAACACAAAGGCGCTGAAGCCGCTTAACATCAGCAGAACGATTCCGACTTACAACGTTTACATACCTACAGGAGAAGCATAAGAAAATGGCAGCAATTGACGACATCATCGGCTCGCTGGAGAAGCTCAGCGTGCTGGAACTAGTTGAACTGACGAAGGCAATTCAGGACAAATGGGGCGTGTCCGCCGCTCCGGCAGCGGTTGCGGTTGCCGCCGCGCCCGCCGAGGCCGCAGCAGTGGTGGAAGAGAAGACGTCATTCGACGTCATTCTGAAGGCCATTGGCGAGAAGAAGATTCAGGTTATCAAGGTTGTGCGCGAAGTGACCAGCCTCGGCCTCAAGGAGGCAAAGGACCTGGTGGACGGCGCTCCGCAGCCGGTGAAGACAGGGCTCAACAAGGCAGACGCCGAGAAGATTAAGGCGCAGATCGAGGCCGAGGGCGCAACCTGCGAGATCGTCTAGCCCGGTTCATTCATGAACGTGTCTGCGGTCCACCGTGACTCCTGCCACGGCAGGAATCCTGAACAGCAAGACTGGGTTCCCGCTAAGGACATGCGGGAATGACGGAATGGCAGCCTGTACCACTTTCACGAACGATGTGAGTAATGCGGGCTGGCCTCTTTGACCGTTCAACTACATGGGGCGCCGATTTCGGCGCCCCTTTTGTTTGGCGGATCGAATGGGACCAATGCGACGGATGGGACGTATGGAGAGATCCGCCTTGCTCTTATGCCTCGTCAATGCGCCTGCGCACGTAGTCGTAGAACTTGAGGCTGTCCAGCCTTTCGTGGCTCAGGCCGATGCGCGGCGTCGGAACTCCCATCGTCGTAAGCAGATGCGACTCAGCGGAACAGAGGTCCAACCCGCGATCCACGTCAAGCAGGTGCCGCAGCGAGCTGTCGGGCACTTCATCGGTCAATGCCTCCGGCACGGCCCCAACAAACGTCAGCTTGCGTACGTCCTCGTCGGAGATGTTGAGGTCTGTCATCTCCGCACCGATGCGCTTCGCCAGGTCGCCGTCCTGCTCGGAGTAGACCGGGACGTACTTCTCCAAAGTGTCGATAGCGTCTGCCAGGAACACGCCCACCGCAACTCCGAGACCCCAGAGGAGACCTGCACCCACAATCGCAGCGTCATCGGACGCTCCTGGCCCTCGGCGGTGACGAATGTACTCATATGACACTTCGGGCCTTTCGCCGGAACCAGAGTCGACGATGACTCCCTTGCCTCGCAGCTCCTCGATCTTGCCCGCCCATTCACCCTTCGCAAGTTCGTATCCATTGAGCCCTTCGCGCCTCACGGCTGCGAAGTCGACGTGGTAGCACCTGCCTCCGCCAATCACGACGCCACGCTCCTGCTCGGTAGCGTGGCGGACGTCGGCATCATCGCGCAGCCCTCCCAGGTAGAGCCCGCGTAGCACGTCCTTCGGATCGACCTGTAGAAACCGCAGCGTAGACATCTCTAGGAGCGGTCTCCCCGCAGCGTTGACTAGTGCAGGCTGCTCAACGCCTTCCAGGGCCCGGTCCACATACTCCACAATGTCATCTATGAGGTCTTGCCTGTCCTCGGTCACCGCGGCAGGGTCGAGCCTCAGCGCTTGGGTTATGTCGTCCATCGTTGCGTTCGGAAACTTCACCCGGTTGAACACGCTGTGACCCTCATGCGCGTGCCCCTCTATCGACTGAATTAGGATGAGCTGCTCGACCGCCCAGGTTGTGCGCAAAGTCGTTCGCCTATCGAGCTGTTCAAAGTCACGGCGAACAAGGTCTGAGAGCGAAACGTCTCGCTCGGATCTGCGTTCGGTTCGTCTATCTCTTCGGTGCATCAGTTCCTCCGCATGTACGAGGCGAATGAGAGCGGCCCTTGCCGGAAGCTGAACGACGGTGTATTATGGACGCAGATTCAATATCAGTTGCGGTGCCCGAGGTTTCTTCATGAATTTCTTCCGATCACAACGTCTCATACGACAAATTTCGGCCAGTCTCAGCTTAGGCTTTGCCGTGCTAATCACGATGGCCGTTCAGTCAGACGCCCAGCGGCTGCGCACGCTCATTGTGGGTGGCGGTCCGAAGCCGGATCTGAACCAGGTGTCCATTGAATCTAACGTTCGCTACGTTCTTCGCCTGCTCCCAATGGGCGCAGCGGCGGCGGTCTTGTTTGCGGACGGCTCGAAGACGGCGCAGACCGTGCTCTATGAGAAGGTGGGCAAGCCCCTGCCTGAGGGTGAGCGCCTCCTTACCCTGGTGCTGAACGGAGCCGATGCCGCACGGCCATCGGAGTATCGGTATCGCGCTCCAACCGTCTCGCGTCTCGATGGTCCTGCGAAGCGCGAAGATGTACTGCGCGAGTTCGCTCGGCTCCGCGTTCCGGCTGAGGGGCCTATTCTTCTCTACTTCACCGGCCATGGCAGCCCTGCCAAGAACGGCAACCTCGATAACAACTTGATGGACCTCTGGGGTGAAACTCTGAGCGTGCGCGAAGTAGCCGAACAAGTGGAGCAGCTTCCCCAAGCCGCCCGAGTGGTGCTGGTGATGGTGCAGTGCTACTCGGGTTCGTTCGGCAATCTGCTCTTCGAGGGAGGCAGGCCGCTGGGAACACCGCTCGATCGCGACCTGGTGGGCTTCTTTGCCACTGCGAAGGAGCGATTTGCAGCAGGCTGCACTCCGGAGTTGAATGAGAAGGAGTATCACGACTTCACCTCCTACTTCTTCGCGGCGCTCACGGGCATCGACCGCGTGGGCCGCAAGGTGAAGGGAGCGGACTACGACAATGACGGCAAGGTGGGAATGCACGAGGCGTTCTGCTACACCCTAGTGAACAACCCTTCCATCGACGTCCCCGTCTGCACCACGGACGTGCTCCTGCGGCAGAACGCGCCCTTTCCGGACAGCACGGTGTTTGAAGCCCAGTATGGGACGGTTCGGTCCTGCGCCACGGCCGCTCAGAGGGCTGCCCTCGACGGCCTGAGCGCGGGATTGGGCCTCACCGGCGAGGACCGCGGCGGGGCAGCGTACCGGAAGTACCGGTTTGGTGACGATGGCCGCCAGCGCTCAAGCCGCTCTCGAGAGGCCTCGCGGGCGCTGTCTGCCACACGAGACCGCTCTAAACCGTTTCTGATCGCGCGGTGGCCGGACCTGCTGGACGCCTCTTCCACCGGACATGCCGCAGCCCGCAAGGAGGCTGCGGCCCACATCGTTCGAAACCGGGCTGAAGAACGCTATGCGGAGCTTATCGAGGCGGAGAAGAAGTACCTAGACGCTGAGAAGCAGAGCTATCTGGACGAGCTTGCGGAGGCGAAACTTGTTCGCTTTGTCCGGCTCTTCAAGACGGTCGTGCTCACGGATTTGCTCAGGAAATCATCCGACGACGCGGCGAAAGCCCGGTTCGAGAGGCTCGTCGCCGCGGAGGCAAAGACGCTGTGGTAAGCCCCACGTGGTTCGCGCCCGTCCGAGATGTCCCATACGTTCCATAGGTCCTATGCGTCCAACCCCCACAAACAACTCCGGCCCCGCAGCATAAGCCCTGCGGGGCCGGTAAAGTAATCTTGGCGGCGTCCTAACTTCCCAGAGGCTTTTGCCCCAAGTATTGTCGGCGCTGGTGGGCTTAACGGCCGTGTTCGGAATGGGAACGGGTGCCCGCCCGCACAACCCCATCGGTATCGAGCCAACTGGACGAGATAAACACCTTTCGACGCGAGAGCTGGTGCAACCACCGCCTAACGACCCAGCTCAGCAGCGGCGGGGGCCAAGTGAGCTACGAACTCCAGAAAGCCTACATGCCCCCCGCCGTCTGCTGCAGCGTCTGGTTCGGCCTCGGGAGCACCGCAACTGGAGTGCATCGCTTTGTTCGGCGATTCCGATCCCGTTACTTTCGTGTCACATGAACTTCGCGGGAGCTGATTTTTCCACGCCAAGTGTCACGAACGCCGGCCGTTTTATCCCAGCCGCCATCATAGGAATAGTCGTATCGCAAACTATAGGTTCCGGGTGCTTCGATGCCGGAAAAATTGTGCATGGCCAACTCGATGTGATCCTCGATCATTGCACCGGGTGCGACAACGGCGAACCCATCTGACCGCACATCGTAATCCGGTATTGCTCCAGAGTATGGAATTCGACGTTTGTCATCCCAAATCTTCATTCCTCGCGCTTTCGCGTCATACCAATCGCCGAACGGCCGAAGTAGCGTAATCGGAGCCTTTCCTGTGTTGCGAATTTGCGCTGTGATTTTAATGGAAACGCCGGCAGTCACAGTTTGGGAGGAAGTGAGCCGCAGGGCGAGCTTTCCATCGTCTGAATCAACCCATTGTTGCGATGCGTCCCGCAACACTGCTAGCGCCTTGTGGGCCTCGACCAGTACCAATGATAGATTGATGCCTTCATCTCGAGACTTAATGCGGCGCAGGATGAGACCCGGTTCGTCCTTGAGGGCGACGAGGGTCGTTTTGGTTTCAGGGCAGATCGGAAGAGTTATTATGCAGAAGGCATTGGGATCACCGCACAGGGCACCGAACTCGTTCGGGACACGTAGCGAAACGGCTGAGAGCACATCGGGATACTGCTTGGCAAAGGCCCGCGCCCGCTTGAGGATCGCCTCGCGGCCCACGACGATCTCAAGCTCATTCGTGAACATCCGGCAGGAATCGTAATTCTGGTTGATCTGAGCGGCGATCGAATCTTTGCCGCCAGACTCAGGAACCTTGACGTTGTCCAGCAAGCGGACCTGATACCGCTCATCGTCCAAACGCTTCCCCTGCTCTTCGATCCCGATTTCCGCACTGCGATAGCTGTAGCCACGGGTCGGCCCGCCCACGAGCATAACCTCGACGGAGTGGTCGCGCATGTACTCAAGGTAGATCGTGCTATGCAGCGAAAGCACGAGTTCAAGGCGTTTGGTCTCGTTTCCGCGAATCGTCTCGCTCACTTCAAAAACGAGCCTGTAGGGCTTGCCCAATTTCTGAATGTGCGTCAGTGGCCTTCCGTATTCAATCTGCTTGATTTCAAGGATCTTGCCGACATGGACGACGCGGGCTCTTCCCACATATGCCTCGACGGCGACGAACTCCCGCCCGGTTTGGGCCGATGCCACGGCCGGCACCAACGCCAAGAACAAAGCCAAAAAGCCTTGCCGCACTCGCAAGCTGAACGGCGTCGATTGGTTCTCTCTTTCACAACGAGTGCGCGGGGAGAGAGCCAGCAGACTTTGATGGGTGGTGTTAAATCTCATAGGGGCACTCATAATTTTTCCGCCTAACGACCCAGCTCAGCAGCCGGGGCCGCTCAGCGACCTACACGTCTCGAAAAGCGAACATGCGGCCCCGGTCTGCTGCAGCGCCTGGTTCGGCGTCTACGTGGGTTGTTGCTTTCGCTGTTGGATGAACTTCTCGATCGCCCCGCCAGAGACAACCTTGAATCCGTCGGGGATACGGAGATCCTCCAGCCTGATCTTGCTCCCCAGCCAGATGTCGATTTGCATCAGCATGCGGGGCGTCGCTTTCGCGGCATCTGCCGGATCGTCCCGCGTGTTGACGGACCAATCGGCGAACGTGTCCCGTGGCTTGGTGTCCCACGGCGATTCCGCACGCTTGGTCCCGACGTGAAGGACTACCTTCCGCGAGGCATACGCTCCCTCCAGATACTTGGGAAGGTCGCGGTTGAGTTGGGCCGCGTCGCCTGCGAAAAACACGACGCTTTGCTCATTCACCTGGAACCCGTGGATGCAGTGTTTGCCTGCGGCCGCGATCTGGTCATTCGTAAAGTCGCTACCCAAGGCGAACGCCTCCCTGACCGTGGCTCCTGCGATCACGAGCAGAAGGCAGCCGAACACCAAGCGCTTCATTTGGACGCCCCTTTCGGAATGGCGGAACGATGTTGTCCCACAGGAAAGACGATTTTGCCCGGCTGGTGGCGCGCCCTCCTTCGCCGAACAATTGATCATACCGCATACTGCGGTATGATTTGGTTATGAATGTGTGTGATCGGCCGCGCGTCGATTTGGATTCGTCTCTACATCCGGCACGACTACGAAGACGGTGGCGCTTTCCGGCAAACGAACATCGCTCGCCAGCCGCACTTGCCCATTCTCCACCACGCCCATATACGTTGCTACCGGCATAGAAGCTCCTTCTATTACTTGCCAGTGTCTCTAAACGGGTCTGTCACTTCACAGACGTCGCGAAACCCAGGAGGACGCATGCACGACTCACCCTTCCTTCCATTATACACCGGAGCCAAGAGGCCGCAGAACTGCCTACAACTTTCGTGCCAGCAGCGCGATGGCTGCTCTGGCACGTACAGTATCCAGGTTCCTCAACTGACGAGCGCGATCTACCAGACTGCCGCCGTGCGGATCACGTCAATCCTCTGGTCCGTGTCTGCGCCAGTCAGACGCTCCGGTTCGCTGACGGACCGCGTGGCCGACCGTCCGCTGCGACCGCTAGTTAGGCGATTCACCCCGCACCGTGGGACCCGAAGCGCGAAGCCAGACGGTGCTGTTCCGCAGGACGGAGCGCCACCGGTGTAAACCACTCGTAGCCTGCCGCGAAGTAGCTCGCAACCAGCAGGAAGAGCTCGGCACATTGATCCGGGCTGAGATGCTCGATCTGGAAGTCGGTGTCATCCCGGTGGTTTGCGAGGCAGCCGTGCACCAGGAAGTCGTCGAAGTGATCGATTGAGGCCAAGTAGGCGATCGGAATGCCGCAGGCCGCGATGACTGGGGTATATGCGGATACGAAGCAATCCCAGGCGTGAGTGGCGTTGTCTCGGTTTGGAGAGCGACGATAGGGCATGAGCGTGTTTCTCCGTCGCCTAACGACCCAAGCTCAGCGACCCGGACCGCCGAAAGCGTGGATCGCAACCGAAACGCGATGGTCGCGTTCGCTGCAGCCCATGGTTGGGCCTCCTACCGGACGATTTCCAACACGGAGTCGTCCGCGAGGCGATAGATGTAGAAGTCGCTATCTATTGTGAATAGGCGGCGGATGCCTCGGCCTTCCGCAACCGCGACGAGAGCGGCATCCGCCGCGTCCATCGGAACGTTCTCATACTGCGCCATGAGCGAATCCATTCGGTCGGCTTCGGCAATGGTCAGGTCGAGCAGCCCCAGAATTCCGTCACGTCGCAATTTCCATAGGCGTTCCTGATAATGATAGCCACCCACTTCTCCGAGAAAGTAGATCGCCTCGGTAAAGCAGAGCCATGTTGTGATCAGCGACTGGTTGGCTAAACTTCGGACGACATCCACGCACGCCACATGATGCCTGTCATTTTTATCGAGTAATGCAATGAGCGGGCCCGTATCGGTCAGAATCACAGCTTACCCCGACTCCACTTGTCCACCATGAGCCGAGCGAACTTGCGTCCAGTGTTCTCCGAAAGTGTCGAACCTTCAGGATACTTGTCGTGGGTACTGATGGCTCCGATGTAGCCTGCAAGCGCGTCCGCCAGCGTTGCGCCTTCTGGCAGCGGTTTTATGGGCGTCTGACTCAAGAACCGCTTGTGCAAGACGTCAAGTGTCAGCAGTTCAACAGTCGTTCCCTGCATGGCGGCTTCTTCGGCCACCGCTAGTTCCAATTCCAATGGGAGCGTAATGGCGCTCATCCGATACCTCCTAGGCCAGCGAAGCGGACCTCTCCGCGCCGCATTCCATTACACGCAGATGCATCTCGCTGCAACCTAACGACCCAAGCTCAGCGACCCGGCGACGGGGCGGCCCGGACTGCAACCACGGTGCGATGACCGGGTTGGCTGCAGCGCGTGGTTAGGCCACTATCTCCACACACTTTATGTCAACAACAAGCACTGCGCTCTTCGGGATGATACCAACCTCCACGTCTCGATAGCACAAGTGAGGACTGGCGCGAAACCGGCGAGTACCTCCGGCGCGCATCCCCTCAAGACCGTATCTGAAACCGGCAACCACCTCGCGGTCTCCGACAGTCCAGACCTCATCGCGATCTCGGGCAAGAAAGTCTCCGCGATTCAACTGGATGTCATAACGCAAACGCACCCGGTCGCCCTTCTTCAACTCCGGGCCATCTCCGGGTGTCTCCTCAACAATCTTGATGCCCGATTTTGACATAATGCGTGATATGGCCTAAGTATTGATAACATCACGCTCTGCGGGATACCTTGATAAGAGCGGATATGATCCGGCAGTTGACGTCTGCCTCTGATCACACCTCAACTATACACTAGCGAGCAAAGCATGTCAATCACGCCTCGCGCGACATCCTTCGATGCGTACCGGGACGTTCTTCGATGGCGCCACATGGACTGCCGCGCTGTGCAGGCGTATCTGGGCTCAATCCCCAGGTTCATTGGAATCCCCTTCAATCACAGCCCGACGCACATGGGCGCTGTGTAGGACCGGGAGGTTCTTGCCCAATAGCTGCGCCATGAAGGCGGCGAAGGGGGACGCACCCTTCGACTGCGCTTCGGTGCGGCTGAAGCGCGCTCAGAGCGAACGGGGTAGATGGCGCAGACCTGAAGAGAGTGCCGACGAAGCACGCTCAGGGCGAACGGAGTTGTGAGAATGGACCTGAGGAGAATGCTAAGGGGCCGACGACCGCGAGCTCAGCGAAGCAGGGCTCACGGCGTTGAGTGAATGGAACTGAGGAGATTGCCAGGGTCATTCGCCCGCCACATGACTTCCGTCCCTTGTGTCCCTGACGTCCCTTCCGTCCCATTCCTCCAACCCCCACAAACAACTCCGGCCCCGCAGCTTAATAGCTGCGGGGCCGGCAAAGTAATCCTGGCGGCGTCCTATCTTCCCAGAGGCTTTTGCCCCAAGTATTGTCGGCGCTGGTGGGCTTAACGGCCGTGTTCGGAATGGGAAC
>VFKD01000058.1 GCA_009885735.1 bacterium | reverse complement strand
GTTCTGCCAATCGATAGTAGAGCTGCCAGTTGAAATCGAACTTTGGGATGTCCAGAAGCAGGGATCGGGAGCCGTCTGGACCTATGAGCGAGAACGAACATGACTTTCCACGCATATGCATATGCGGCATGAACGCAAGAAGCTTCACCTCGGAATCGACCGGTATTTCGGCCCTTTCGAGGTGGTTTGCAGCGCCGGGAGGGATGGAGAGAAATGGATTTGCTATGCCAGCGGCGCGAACCTCGAACTTTGGCGCGGCTGAGGCATATCGGACACCAACTTCCGTTCGGTCCTCGGTTGCCTTGCCCGCGGTGGTGTAGTGAATCTGAAAGCGGAGGCGGCATCCCGCCGGCAGCCGTTTCGCGAGACCTTCCGGATAGACGACATGGCTGTTCCCGGGGACATACCCGCACAGAAATCCGCCTCCCTCATCGTCCGCACCCGATTGCCCTGACGGCTCTCCGACACCAGTTTTGGTCCTGCTCTTTCCAGCAGGCACTACGAATACCAGTACGTGATGAACCACTCCCTTGCCCGTGGGCCGAACCTCCAACGCTTGCACCCACCGGTCTTCGGCAAGGAGCGTTGGCGACTCAGATATCACATAGGGGAGAATGCCGTCGGCAGGAACGGTGTACTCCTCGGGGATACGGAAGACGGCATCCGGCTTGCCAATACGCCATTGGGCGTCATATCGGTTCGCGGAGGGTGCGTCTTGCGCGTTTCCAGCAGGTTTGGACCCTGCAATCCACTCAAGAAGAGTCGACTTTTGGGCAGAATTGAGTGTCGGATCGTTTGCCCACACGCTTGGCTTGCCCTTGTCCGGCGGAGCAGCAAACCAGGGCGGCATTCTCTTGGAGCGGACTGCGTCGGCAATGATGCGCGACCGCGATGAGACGTCTTGATAGGTTTCGAGCGAGAAGGGCGCGGATCCGCCGGCGCGATGGCAGCTCACACAGCGATCCTTCATGAGATGGGCGACGGAGTTGTAGTAGTTGGCGGGCTCCGTCGGCAGGGAGCGCTGAGCGGCCGGGATGCCTAGTGTCGCTAACGTCAGCGCGACCATGGCCCCCAGGGGCGAATTCATATGAACTTCCTCAACTGACTCAGACGTCTACATCGGTGACTGGAGACACGTCGCTCAGTTCTGTGGATCAAGCTCACCTAGCGGAAAGCTATGATGCCTGATGCTTCTACTCTACCTCATCAAGAACTCCCGCATGAACAGAACCGTCGCGTAAAATCGGAAGTCTTGGTTCGGCTTCTTTGCGAACCCGTGGCCCTCGTCCTTCGCCATAAGGTACCAGACCGGCGTGCCGTTCTTTCGGACCGTGCGCACCATCTGCTCGGCCTCGCTGAGCGGGACCCGTGGGTCGTTCGCGCCTTGAACCACGAAGAGCGGCTTGGTTATAAGGTGGGCAAGGTTTAGCGGGGCGATGATCTCGAGGAACGCGCGCATCTCTGGGTCGCGCTCGTCGCCATACTCCGCGCGGCGAAGGTCCCGCCGATACTCCTGGGTATTCTCCAGGAAGGTGACCAAGTTCGACATTCCCACCTCCGCGAGGGCGCACGCGATGCGATCTGCATAGAGCGTGGCGCAGGCGAGAGTCATGTGCCCGCCGTAGCTGCCCCCGGTGAGCATCACCCGGTCCGCATCAAGATCGGGCTGCTCCTGAATCCAGTCGAGCAGCGCCCCAATATCTCGATAGCTGTCGGGCCTCTTCAGGCCGTTGTCCCGCGCGACGAAGGTCTTGCCGTAGCCGGTGGATCCGCGCACATTTGGGAAGAGAATGCAGACCCCGAGTTCATTCAGCAAATAGTTCTTGCGCGCAAGGAATCCGGGAGTCGATTGGCCCTCCGGGCCGCCGTGGATATCTACAACCACCGGGCGTGGACCGGTGAACCGCACAGGCGGTCGATAGAGGAAACCGCTGATGGTGAGACTATCGAAGCTCTGCCAGCGTACCAGTTCGGCATCTGAGTATTCACTGGTAACAAGACCGCCGGTCTCACTTTCGGTCCAGCGTGTGACTTCTCCGGAGGCCGGGCAGTACGAGAACGCATCGTACGGCGAGCTTGCTGTCGCCATCGTGAAACCCAATTCACCCGTAGACTTGGACCACTTGAGCCCAAAGATGTCGCCAACTGGCAGCGTGGGAGGATTGAGCTCTAGGCAGTTGCCCGTGTCGAGCAGGCGCAGCTTCGAGATGCCATCCTCGTTTGCGATGAAGGCGATCATGTCGCCGTGAGGCGAGAGCGCGGCCTCGGAGATGTCCCAGGGTATGTGTGTGGTTAACGTGGTTTCCGAGCTGCCATCCAGAGGCAGGTAGGCAAGATGTGAGAACTCGGAGCCGCGATCCGAGGTGACCCAAAGGCCCCTGCCATCCGGAGCAAACTCGGCGTAGTCGTAGGCGACTTGCTCACCGGTCTTCGGAGTGAGCAGGCGCAAATCGCCGGACTGCACGCTCAACAACCAGAGGTAGCTCTCGTTTACCGAGACATACTCGCAAACCACCACATGGTCGCCGTCCGCGTTGAAGTCGAGCGGGAACCAACCGCCTCCCTTAAGCTCGCACACGAGCCTGTCGGTTTCAGGCTGCAGCGGGTCCATCATCCAGAGGTCGCCGTCGGCGCCGGTTCGCCGCGTGGAGCAGTAGATCAGCTTCGTGCCGCACCTTGAGAATCGCGCCGAGGTGTTGCGCGAGGTACCGTCGGTAAGAAGCGTCACATCTCGGCTTGCCATGTCCATGCGATAGAGCTGGCTGAACTCGCTGCCGCCCACGTCCTTGCTGAAGACGAGATACTGGGCCTGTGTCGGCTCGAATCTGGCGCCGCCCACTGCATCGGGATAGAAGGTTAGCTGCGTGCGCGCGCCTCCCGGCATCTTCACCAGGTGGAGCTGGGCTGACGAGGCAAATCGAGTGCTGATGAGCATCTCGCGAAGCGTGGGATGGAAGTCCAACAGGCTAGCGGCCCGAAAGTCGGTATAGCGGCCCACCTGCTCGACGAGGCTCATTGGGATGGGCGGAATGCCCTCGGCAACAAGATTATCTGCTGGGGTTAGGAAGGTTTCTTCTTGGGGCATGAGGGCTCCTGGGTTTGAGCGTTGTACATTGGTCCTATTGGTCCCATAAGTCCCATTGGTCCAACGTGTCCTACATACTTTCATTCACTGGCGCATGATACTCCACCCGACGGTGGGTGTGAAGCGGCGGTATAATGGTCCTACCCCTTGGGAGGACCTTCGTGCGACTTCTCGCTTGCGAAACTGAGAGCCCGGAAACCATCGCGGCCGCGCTGCGGCGCGAGCCGGTTGGCGACGACGCATCCGTCTCGCAGGTCGCCGCAAGCATTATCGCAGAAGTTCGGGCCCGCGGCGACGAGGCTCTGCTGGAGCTTGGCCGCAAGTTCGACTGTGCTGGGTTGAACCAGATTGAGGTGACTCAAGCGGAGTGGGAAACCGGTTGCGAACAGGTCGAGCCGATTCTCCGCGCCGACCTAGAGCTTGCCGCAGCAAACATCGCGGCCTTCCACGAGAAGCAGGTTCGCCAAAGCTGGATGGATTCTTCGGGCGGGCGCGTAACAGGACAGCTCATTCGTCCACTGGCCCGCGTGGGCATCTATGTGCCAGGCGGCACAGCCGTCTACCCCAGCAGCGTGCTGATGGTTGGAATTCCCGCGCGAGTGGCCGGCGTGGATGACATCGTGATGTGTACGCCTTGTGGCCGCGACGGAACCGTGAATCCACTCGTACTCTTCGCAGCGCGTCTCGCCGGCGTCTCGCGCATCTTCAAGGTGGGCGGAGCGCAGGCCGTGGCCGCCATGGCGCTCGGGACCAACACAATTCCGCGAGTCGACAAGATTGCCGGCCCCGGAAACTCGTACGTCAACGCGGCCAAGCGGCTGCTTTGGGGCTCGGTCGATATGGACATGCTCGCGGGGCCAAGCGAGGTCTGCGTCGTAGCGGACGAATTCGCCAACCCTGCGTTTGTCGCCTTGGACATGCTGACACAGGCGGAGCATGACGCCGAGAGCGCCGCGTTCCTGATAACGCCATCGATTGAACTGGCGAATTTCGTGATGCAGGAGATAGAAGCGCGACTCGAGACGCTGCCGCGTCGCGACATACTTCGAAAAGCCTTGGAGCAGAATAGCGCCATTGTGGTGACGCGAAGCCTGGACGAAGCGCTTGCCCTTGCCGATGTCTGCGCGCCCGAGCATCTCGCGCTGATGGTTCGCGAGCCTTTCGCAGCGCTGGGGCGAATTCGCAACGCGGGAGCTATCCTGGTGGGAGACTACTCGCCACAAACCTTGGGCGACTATCTCGCTGGTCCAAGCCACACGCTGCCCACGAGCGGCACAGCAAGGTTCTCGTCGCCGGTAAACGTCGATACCTTTGTCAAGAAGACCAGCGTGATCTACTATTCGCGCTCGGCGCTGGCGGGAGTTTCGGACACGCTGGTACGGCTTGCCAGGGCCGAGGGGTTCGAGGCGCATGCGGAGGCTGTGCGTGCGCGGGCTAAGTTAGACGTTGCTGCACTATAGGCGCCTGAATTACTCGTCAGGCAGGCCTAGCCAATTGTATGTAAGGGCCATACCGGGCCCTTAGAATTCTCGCCCTTCGACTGCTCAACGGTGAGGCTGTTGAGCGCTCAGGACGAACGGGGCTGCTAACCCCGTTTAAGGTCGTAACGGGGCAGGCTCATGCAGGAATGACGAGCCAAGGAACGGTCCTTCGTTCCCGCTAACACCATGCGGGAATGACGAGCCACGAAACGGTCCTTCGACTCTGCCACGGAACGGCTGTGGCGGGCTCAGGATGAGCGGAATTGCCGTCGGCTGTGAACAGTTCTTCACTGTGGCAATGCTGTAGGAGATAGGAGAACACCAATGCCCACGCAGGGCGCCCGAACCGCGACCATAGAACGAAAGACGACCGAGACCGACATCCGGCTAACTCTCACGCTGGATGGCGACGGATCGTCCGAGATAGACACAGGTATTGGTTTTTTCGACCACATGCTCACGCATGTCGCTCGCCATGGCCTCTTCAACGTCAATCTAGCAGCCGTCGGCGACCTCGATATTGACGATCATCACACGGTGGAGGACGTGGGAATCGTGATGGGTATGGCCTTAAACCAGGCTCTCGGTGACAGGGCTGGGATCGAGCGGTACGGCTCGGCGACCGTGCCCATGGACGAGGCGCTGGTGATGTGCTCGCTGGACCTGAGCGGGCGGGGCCTGAGCGTGTGTGACCTGCGAGTGCCGGTGGAGCAGATCGGCGGGTTCTCGGCGCAGATGGCCCCGGAGTTTTTCCGCGCCGTGGCGCACAATGCAGGCATCACTCTGCACATCACTCAGCTCGCGGGCGACAACGGCCACCACATTCTGGAGGCCGCCTTCAAAGCCTTTGGAAGAGCCCTTCGGCAGGCCGTGGCTCTCAATTCGCGGGTGACGGGGATACCCTCCACCAAGGGAGTGCTGTAGACGTGCCAACTGAGGAGCAGGACGATCTCTCGTCCCTGCAGGAGCCGCTCCCTGCGCCAACTTCGGCCTCTGTGAAGCAGAGCGTTGTGGCGATGGCGGTGGCAGTCGCACTGCTCGTTGTAGTCCAGCTTATCCTGAATGCCGGGGTGCGAGCCGCGAAGCCGTCGGTCGTTCCAGAGGCTCGGATCTCGATGGAGCCAAAGTGATGGAACGGCGCAGGAAGAACGCAGCTGCGGACGAAATAGCGGAGTTTCGCCCTCCGCGAGCGCTGCGCAACCTAATGGCGTTGTGTGGCATTCTGAGCTTGGTTACTGCAGCACGCGCGGTCGGTTTTGTCACCATCGAGCCGGGTCGCGCGGTTGGAGTGGCCCTGGTTATGTGCATTCCTGCTCTTGGCGCGGCGGCCGTGTGCCGAAAGCGTATCGTTGCTGCGCCGGAAGGCCTGGAGTCGAGCATGCTCGTCGGAGACCGAACTGTAGAATGGAGCGATGTGAGAAGAGTTGATCAGACGCGAGCCTCCTTCGTCATAGAGACGGCCCGAGGCCCTGTTTCTGCCGGCTGGCTCGGCAACGAGGACCGCACGCTCCTGCTGAAGGTTGTGTTGGAGCGTGCGAAGCTTGCTCGCAGCACCGGCGAGCTCCGATACGGCCTCGTTGCGCAGTTTGTCCCAAGGGCCCAGCCGATCAGCCTGGACCTCACTCAGCGGAAGCGGCCATGATAGCGGTCATTGACTACGGTGCGGGCAACCTTGGGAGTGTGCAGAAGGCGCTGCGGTTTGTTGGCGCCGAGTGCTGCGTCACCCACGAGAGAGCAGTGGTTGCGGCGGCGGACGCCGTGGTGCTTCCGGGAGTGGGCGCCTTCTCTGCCTGCATGAACGGCCTCGCGGCAATCGGAATGGTGGGCCCAGTGCGGGAATTTATCGCCTCCGGGCGGCCGTTCCTGGGCATCTGCGTGGGCCTGCAGATGCTGTTCGACTATGGCGAAGAGATGGGCGTCCATCCTGGCCTGGGCGTGCTGGGAGGCAAGGTGGTTCGGTTCAATTTTGGGGAGAGCGCCGAGGGCGAAAGGCCGCTGAAGGTGCCGCACATTGGCTGGAACTCGCTGGAGTTCCCGGGCCCCAGCCGTCTCTTTCAGGGAATCTCCGAGGGAGAGCGGGTCTATTTCGTCCACTCGTTCTATCCGGAGCCAAAGGATGCGAGCATCGTGAGCGCGACCTCGTGCTATGGATATCCGTTCTGCGCGGCCATAGAGCGGGATAATCTCTTTGCTACTCAGTTTCATCCGGAGAAGAGCGGGACAGTTGGCTTGCAGATCCTGCGAAACTTCACCGCGCTCATTGCGTAGAACCATTACGAATGTCGATATGCGGCTTGCGGATCTCGCAAGCGGCGACGTGCAGGAGTTAATAAGTCTTGAAGATCATACCGGCAATCGACATTAAGGGCGGCAAGTGCGTGCGGCTCACACAGGGTGAGTTCAACCGCGTCGAGGTCTATACCGAGGACCCGCTGAAGTATGCCCTCCGCTGGAAGCAGGAGGGCGCCGAGCGCCTCCATATTGTGGACCTTGACGGCGCTCGCGTGGGCATGCCGCAGAACACCGAAGCTGTGAGGCAGATCGTCCGTAGAACCGGGCTGCCCGTGCAGCTCGGGGGCGGAATTCGGAACGCCGAGATAGTGGAGCGCATGCTGCGCATCGGGGTCGACCGCGTGATCCTGGGCACTAGCGTCGCCCAAAGCGATGTGCTGGCAAGAGGCGTACTGATGCAGTATGGCGAAAAGGTGGTCATCGGCATTGATGCTCGGGACGGATTCGTGGCTGTCTCCGGCTGGCAAGAGCGGCTGGATGAATCCGCCATCGCATTCGCAAAGCGGATGGTGGAGTACGGAGCTAAGCGCATTGTGTTCACGGACATCGCTCAGGACG
>VFKD01000263.1 GCA_009885735.1 bacterium | reverse complement strand
GTCAGCTTCTCCTGCACCAGCCGCACATAGCCTCCAGGGCCACTTCCAGCCTCCGTGATGCTGTCCCCCATCATCACGATTCGGCGGACTCCGGTCAGGGCAACCGCAGGTCCATCCGCCTGTTCACTACCTGGTCTTCTCTCGGCGCTGACGCACGCCACAAGTGCTGGACACAGCACGGCTCCTAGTGTAAACGTCAGTTGAAGGTTGGGCACTAGCATCTCCCCGAGGGTTATGTCGTTGCTGCTCAAATCGAGCGTTGCGCTCAGCCGATTGTACCTGCTCCGCGCATCGCTGCTAGCGCATCGCTCCAGAGGCTGCGGAGAACCTCTGCCGCCGGCGGAACGCTCGTGATATTGTGAACGCCCGTGCCCGCATAGAGCGCCATCTCTGTAACGCTTCCCTGCATTCCTTGCCTCGGGGCGGCGCTATCGTATCGCAAGATCGGCTCACCCAAGGCGCTCAGGGCGACAGTCTCGCCCTCGCCCGGCCTGGCGCCGGGCGGGGGGCAGCCTGCGGCTTCCCACGCCTTAAGACTGCTGTTGCGAAGCACGCGATGAGGAGAGTGGCTCCAGCCTCCGTCGAAGCAGACAGTGAGTGACGTCTCGTCCTCACCTACATCACAGAGAGCCGCCTTGTAGTCCAAATGCGCGCGACTCTCTTGTGTCGCAACGAATCGGGTCCCCAGCATCACTCCGTCCGCTCCGGCGAGGATCGCTGCGGCGATGTCTTCGCCGGTAGTCAGTCCTCCGGCGGCGATCACGATCGTCTCTGCTCTCAGTTCATTACGAACGTGTTCAAGGAGCACTCTTAGCGGCGTTGTGGATTGAACGTGGCCGCCTGCCTCCTGGCCTTGGCAGATCACCGCATCGGCGCCTGCATCCTCGGCCATGCGCGCTCCCTCGACCGACCCAACCTGAATCATCATAAGCGCGTTTGCTGCCCGAACGCTGTCAACAACCGGTCGGTCCGGTAGGCCCCACGAGAAGCCAACCACCGGCGCGCCCGCATTGAGTGCGGCGTCAAGACTTGCCGGAACAAAGCTGAGCGCGTAATTCACCATGAATGGTGAGCCGAGCCACCGGAGGCCACGCACAAACGCGTCTATCTCGTCGCTTGAGGTCCATGTCGATCCAAGAGAGCCCAATCCTCCTGCGGCAGACACCGCGGCTGCGAGCTCCGGCCCTGCGATGCTGGCTGTGGGCGCCTGAACAATGGGAATCGTGAGGCCAAACCTATCACACAGGCGATAATGCAACCTCAATCTTCCACCTCAATTGGCATGAACTCCGCGCACGCCATCCCAAAGTAGGTGGGAGCCTCATATGAGAGCATTTCACCTCTCATCCGAGAGACACTCAAGGCGCCGTGCAGTATGACGGTCTGCGCGTAACTGTCGGTTAGCGCGGCGTCGATCCAGCCGTTGCGCCACCGAAGCAGCCGGTGCAGCGAGCCTGCCTTCACGGCAGCGCAGTAGGCCCGGTCGTGCCTGATCGATTCAACGGCATACCCGTAGGGACCATCTGCAGAGTGGCCGTGTCCTTGGTCTGCACTGCAAACCAGGGCAAT
>VFKD01000444.1 GCA_009885735.1 bacterium | reverse complement strand
TGCCGGCGTCGCCCTGCGCAACGGCGATATTTCCAAGCTGGTGCAGAGATCGAGCAACGCCGTCGCGGTCGCCCAGGCGCTCGTAGATGGCGAGAGCCTCCTTGCAGCTTGCCTCGGCTGCCGCAGGAAGGTTTCGGTCGGCCGCCACCGTGCTCAAACTCTGCAGCAGCGCCGCAAGTCCGCCGGAGTCGCGGGCACGATCCGCTAGCTCCTTGCCCTGTTCCACTGCGACGTCGCGCACCTCGCCCATTCCCTGAGCCACGTCCTTGCCAAGAGCCGTGAGTATCTGGCCCGCGTTTCGGCTTTTGATGAGGCCCGCGGCCTTTTCGATGCTGTCCGCCACGCCGCCCATCGCTCGGAGAAGCCTAGAAATGGGCTTAGCCCGGGCGTCCGTCACGGCGAAGTCCGGCCTTGCGGCGTGAGCCCTCTCTACGAAAAGGCGACCGCTCTCGGAGGCAAGCAGCTCCTCTGCTCCCGCGTTTTCGTCCGGAAGGCTCAGCTCTGGGACAGGCAGCACCGCGCCGGTGTCAAGGTGGAGCGACTCCCGCGACGTGGCGAGGCACCTTAACGAAGTGGAGCCCGAGAGCAGCTCTCGAATAAACCGGCCCGCCTCCGGGATATTGCCGCAGTCGTCCAAGATGAGCAGGCATTGCCGGTCCACCAGAAAGGTGCGGACAGTTTCAATGGCAGTCTGGTCGTGGTCGAGCGGAATTCCCAAGGTTGTCGCAAGCGTCTTTGCCGCCGCGTCGGCATCGTGTACATTGTCGAGACGAACGTGCCACACGCCGTCCGGAAACCATTCGATGCGCTCCGCCGCAGCCTGCAGCGAGAGGCGAGTCTTGCCGATACCGCCGGGACCCGTGAGCGTGAGCAGCGGCGTATCGTCTCGCGAGAGCAGCGCGGCAATCTGGTCGATCTCTCGCTCGCGGCCAATAAAGCTGGTGCGCTGTACTGGTAGATTGTTTGCGTGGCCGTTCATCGACTTTGGCGGGGGGAAGCTCCGCTCCGCCAATGCCGGGTGCTCTACCTGAAACAGGCGCAGAGGCTCGTCGAGGTCGCGAAGCTGATGATAGCCCTGGTCCACCAAGCTCGTGCCGACGTCCGCACGACTGCTCACCAGCTTCATCGTTTCCTCGCTCATCATGATCTGGCCGCCGTGTGAGGTGGAGAGTATGCGCGCGGTTCGGTTGACCGGCGGCCCAAAGTAGTCCTTGCCCTGAGCGAACGGAGTGCCTGTGTGCAGCGCCATCCGCACTCGTAGGGGACCCACGTCCCCTGGCCACGGATAGCGCTGCAGGGCTGCCTGGGCAAGAATGGCGCACTTCATGGCATCGGACGGACTTTGGAAGGCCGCCTTATATGCGTCTCCCTCGAACTTCATCACGAATCCGCCATAGCGCTGAACCGCGTCCATGACGATAGCATTGTGCGCCTGCAGCACTGGCATGAAGGCGTCGCCGTGCTGCTCCCACATCTCGGTGGAGCCGACGATGTCAGTGAAGAGGAACGTCACGGTGCCGGTTGGCTGTTTCGGGGAGTTTGGCATGCGATTAGTGATGGGCTGGATACGCCCGGGTTCTCCTGGTGATGAGTCTATTCCTGCTCCGGCGTGCTGGATGCCAATCGACGTGCGGCAAAGAGCCCAAGCAGCAGTTCGTGCGAATCCAGGCCGGACCTCTCGGCCTTTTCACCTGCCCACTTGAGTGCCGTCGCCGCCGCCTCGCCGCCGGGGCTGACCTCGTTCTGCGCCACCGCGACCAGGTTCTTCATAACTCCGGCGTAGTCCCCTTCAAGGTACAGCCCCAGTGTAGACTCCGCCCAGCCCTTGCCGGTTTCGCTATTCGGAGGAGGGTCGGCTAGGCGTGTGATCTCCTCCACTAGCCGCTGCACAGCCTCGTCCCGTGCAAACTCGTCCGCGCCGAGCGCCGGGTAGAATTCACTCGCCTCTCCCATCAGGCTTCCTGCGGCGTTTAGAATCTGCTTGCATGCAATGGGAGAATCCGTTCTTTCCAGAGCGCCCAGCAGAGCCGGCATCGCGTGGGCGGCGCCCACCATGGCGAGAGCCACGGCAAGGTGCGACACCACCGCCGGGTCCTGCTCGCTGTCGAGACGCGAGATCAGGGCTTCTGCCGCGGACGAGTCTCCAATATCGCCAATCGCCCTAGCGGCAGCCATTCGCAGGGAACGAGACTCGTCGCCGAGGCAATCCACCAGCACCTGAACAGCAGCCGGATGGCCGATAGAGCCCATGGCGGAGACACACCAGTCCGCCACATCCGAGTCACGATGAGGTTCACGCTGGGCTACCTCGGACATAAGCGCGGCAAGGGCCTGGGGATCACGAATCCGCCCGAGCGCCCTCGCAGCAGCCACCTGTTCGCGTCTCTCCGCGTTTCGCAACAGCCCCACGAGCGCAGGAGTTGCCCGCGAATCGCCAATTCTTCCGAGCGCCTCGGCCGTATCGGCCACGATGCCGGACGCATGGTCCGCCAGGTGAGCGATGAGCGCGTCCACAGCCCTGGGGTCACCGATCTCGCCGAGGGCTATTACCGCCTCCTCGCGTACATGTAGGCTGGGGTCGTCCAGTGCGGCCGTGAGCTCCTCCACCGCCATTGCCGTCTTCGCGGTCGAGAGCGCGCGCGCGGCCTCGGTTCGCTCGGTCTCGCTCGATCCCCGCTGGAGCTTTCTCACCTGCATAAATCCGCCCACTCGCGCGGCGCCCACTTGTGTGAGAACCTCCCGAGCCGTGCTCACGCTTCCTCGTTCGCCCACCCAGCGCAGGCTAAAGAGAGCGGCGAAGCGCATGAGGCAATTGAAGGCGAACACTATCTGATATGCGCCCATCGGCCATCCGAGCGGAGCGACATGCACGTCTTTGATGGCGGACACCACCAGCCCGCCAAGAATAGGCGATAGTCCGCCGGCCAGCCCTATCACGCCTGCCATAGCGCCGATATAGACCGATTTGCGTTCGTTGGGCGTGCCCGCAATGAGCAGGTTGAACTGCGTGAGGCCGACTCCAGCCCAGAACGTTCCTCCCAGAACGTTGATGAAGAAGATGACCACGAGAGTTGCCGTGGGATAGTTGCTGTTCGTGAAGACCCATCCGAGAGGAAGGAGCGATATCCCCGCGACGCCGATGGTGAGCAGCGGCCTGTTGCCAAATTTGTCGCTCAGGTATCCCCACAAGGGGAGTGAAGCCAGAGCAGTGAGGCTCGATATTGCTCCTAGAATCTGCAGCGTGGCGTAGTTTAGGCTCAGATCCTGAAGGGCATAGACCGTGAAGAAGGGCGCCGCAAAGAACTGCGCCGCCGCCAGGAGCGCCCCGAAGACCAGGAAGCCGCGAAAGCTCTTGTCTAGAAACGGTGCGCGGTAGAACGCAATCGCAGCGCGAAGGCCGCCGGCCATTGGCTCGGCTTTCGGCTTGGGCGGCTCGGCCTGCCGCAGCAGGCATACGAATGCAGCGAGTCCGCAGACTGCTGCCGCCACAAAGAGCGCGGCGAACCCCACCTGCTCCGAGAACAGATGTCTCTTGACCGCCATGTCCAGAAACCATCCGGCAGGAAGCGACACCAGCATGGTGGTGATGCCTGCGAGCATATTGCGCCGCCCGAAGTAGCGGCCTCGATGGTCCGGCGGCACCAGGTCCGACATCCACGAGGTAAATGCCGGTCCAGGGATGCTCAGCAAAATGCTGGAGAGCAAAAACAGCGCGACGAAAGCGGTGAAGCGAGCCTCGGCGGGCAGAATCCACGGCAGGAGCAGGATCGGCAGCCACAGCGTTCGGCCAATGACAGAGAAGAACGCGGTGAACAGTCGTCGCTCTCCCCTTCGCTCAACGAAATAGGAAGAGACAAGCTGAACGAGGCCCGCAGAGGTGGGGATGGCGCCCAGAACTCCCATCCAGACGTTGTTGGCGCCGAGCCAGAGCGCAAAGCCAGTCTGGAAGACGCCTCCCGTGAGGGTCGCATGGACCGTGGCGAGCACTGCCTCCCAGTTCGAGATGCGCAGCGCACGCAGGACTTCCAGTCGATTGAGCTCGGCTCGTTCGGCAGCCATGTGGGCGGGGCTCCGGGATGCAGCGGTCCCGAGGGGATTTGCCGGACCGTTCTAGAGTCTAGCACACGCGCCGAGGGCAGAACTGAACGATTTCTCGAGTTCGTCGAACTTCCGTTCACGCGCCGTGAGGCTTAAGCCCGTTTGCGCTGCCTAGATCACTCGGATCTGATGACACGGTGTGGTTGTGTCAGGTTTTGGGGCCAGGTCCTAATTCTCAATCAAACGTAACGGCCCTGTCATTGTCACCCTGAGCGAAGCCACAGCCGATTCCCTCACCCCAACCCTCTCCCTGCCGCTCGTTCCTCGCCTGCCCGCTATCGCCAACCTGTAACCGGCGTAACGACCACCTTGCGCAGCCATACTAGCGCGTGGTCCCCCTGTATGAGGAGCGGCCCGGGGTTCCCCTCATCTGAGTCGATCGCGCCGCCCGTGATGCCGGGTATCTCCTGCCGGTCGTGGATCAATTCGCCATTCAGCATCACCGTTACTCGCCTGCCCACGAGCGTGATTTCGTAGGTCTGCCACTCGCCGGGGCCTTTACTCGCATTTACTCGCGGGATGAGGTGACCGTAGAGTGCGCCCATGTTGAGAGGACTCGGCGGGTCATCTCCCTGTTCTATCTGCACTTCGTAGCGCCCGCGTAGGTAGATGCCGCTGTTAGCGCCCTTATCGACTTTGAACTCGACGAGAGCTTTGAAATCGGTGAACTTCTCGACAGTCATCAGGTCGTTGCCAACACGGAAGTTGGTTAGCAGGCCATCCACAACGCGCCAGGTTCCGCGTTGAGGAGGACTGCGGAGCTTCCACGCGCTCATGGACGTTCCGTCGAAGAGGGTGATGGGCTGTCCCCACACGGGAGTGCCCTTGCGCACGAGGGCGGGTGCGCGAACGCCAACCACCGGCAGGAGCATGCCCGCGGAATCTGAGATTGTGCCCTTCAGGGTGCCTTCGGAGAGTGTGGCGTCGAATTCGACCATGGGTCGTCCAGACTCCCATTGCACTGGAACCTCAAACTTGAGTCTGCCATCCGCGAATTTGAACTCGGAGACCGGACGGGCGCTGCCGAATTCGCCGACGTAGGCGCCAACCAAGGTCGACCTGCCGCTCACTCGGACCTCGATCCAGGACGGGTACTTTCCGTCCTTGCCGGAAACCGTCAGGTTCCATCGTCCCGCCACGCCCGGTGGCTTGCTTTGGGTCTGCCCCGACACGCTGGAAACACAAAGGACGAATGCTGCAAGGACAATCCGTAGCGTGAAAGTCAATCTGTCTCTCCTTCTATCTGTTTGGGCTGGGTGGCGGCTGAGGCTGATTGTTCAGCATCCACGCGCGCTGCATCTCCTGCAGCTTCAGTTGCGCCTCGCGAGCTCCTATGGCGTCGTTGCGCAGTAGGTTCAACTGAAATATCCTGCTCCATACCGCCCTCGGATCGTTGCCCAGAAACATGCTTCGATGATACCAGTAGAGGGCCGAATCGTACCTTCCTTCCCGCGTGAGTGAATCCGCCTTCCACGCGGTCCAGCGAATGGACCACGGCATCCACGCCACCGAGCAGACGGTTGTTGCAGCCAGGCCCAGGATGACCAGGCCGGATGTGAATCGCTTGTGCCTCTGGATGAAGAATCGACCAGCGACCACCCCAAAGAGGAACCCACCGAAGTGCGCGGCGTTCGCCACTTTCAGCCAGTTCATTTGCGTCGCAACCACGCAGAAGATACCCCAGCCGAGGAATACCTCGAGATTCCTTGGCGTGGCGACGAGCGCCCAATCCTTGTGAGAACGGCGGCCCGCCCAGATGAGCCCAAACATGGCGTAGACCACGCCGGACACTCCGTGCGGCGCTTCGGCGGTGAGCGCGATCTCGCACGCGGATGAGAAGACGGATGCCGTGACGAAGAATGCAACCCAAACGAGCGGGTGAACCACATCCTCGATGAACGCGCCGAGCAGATAGAGCCAGAGGACGTTGAAGCCGAGATGGACGAAGGTCATCCAGATGACGTTTGGGCTGCCATGCACAAACACCGAGGTGAAGAGTGCAAACCAGCCGCCGCTCCACACATCCTGAACGGGAAGATATCCCAGGGCGCCTATCTGGCCCACCTGGCCGCCTCGTCCGGCAAAGCCTGCGTGGTACGCCGCGGTCATGCCGATGCAGAGGGCGCATGCCAGCCAAGTGAGAAGCGGGCGTCCCGGCTTGGTCGTTGGCCGTTCGGCGGCGTAGTCGAAGGTATCAGGCAAGTGGTTGTCCCGCAAACGATACAGGCTGTGCGCGGCATGCAGCTTTGGGCAAGTTTACCCGGAGTAGAGCGACTTCGCGACCAGAACTCTTGCCCTTAGAGTGCAATGAGAGTTCTAGAGGACGGCTGCCATTTGACGCCCGACCTCTGCGTGCGTTATACTATGTGGGCTTGTCGGCGGGGTGTGGCTCAGCTTGGTAGAGTGCACGGTTCGGGACCGTGAGGTCGGGAGTTCAAATCTCCCCACCCCGACATTCATCAGCGGGAAGTCATTCGCGAGGTTCGGTCGCGAACGACGGTTGCCCTCCTCGACGTAGGCCCTCGCCAGCTTGCCGTTCTCGCGGCACGATTCAACGTGCAAGACTCCGCTCATCCTGAGCGCGGCAGTTCCGCTCATCCTGAGCCTGCCACAGCCGTACCGTGGCAGAGTCGAAGGACCGTATTGATGTGCGGTCGACGAGCGCACCACATCGGCAACCTTAACATGCCTGAGCGGGGAGGATCTCTATCGTTTGGTCCCCACGCAGTACCTCAAGGTTTGCGTTTCGTGGGCTTACTCGAGTTGCCGCGGCTGCCTTGACCAGTGTCGTACTTCAGCTTGAGATAGAGCGTGAATTGGACCACCGGCTCTACCTGGACTGGATTCACTACTTGGTCGAAGCTCTTTGCGTTTAGGGCGTCGAAATAGAATGTCCGGCTCTTTCGAGCGCCCTGAACGGCGTACTTCTGGCGGTAGTATCCGGTCATGAGGTCCTCGGATTCATGCGCGACGTACGAGGCGTACATCTCCGTTGGAAAGTAACTGCTGTACTTCTCGGCGTAGACTTGCGGAGGCTGCCGGAGCTTGATTCCCAGAAGGCGCTCGTGGGTTGCAGCCTTTCGCTTGAGCACTCGGGCAGCATGTTCCATCAGGCTCGTGTGGACCCCGCCGATATCTTTCACGATGTAGTCCACCTTGATCAGATCGAATATCTGCGCCCGCGAGGCGGCCGCGATGCACTTGTCGAGGAATGACTTATCCCGGTAGTGAACCGATACGTTCTTCTTCAGGTCAAAACCGGTCAGCTTCTCTCTGGCCAGATCCCCGGCAACGTCGAAGCCATAAATCCGGTTCTGGGCGACAAAATCGACGAATATATCTTTAGCATCCACGCCCAATTGCTTCAACTCATCCGAGAACTGGCCGATGGTCGCACCCATCTTCCGGCTGCACTCCTCAAGGGTCGCTCCCTCTTGACTGATGCCGAAGATCGCAATATAATCGTCTGCGTCCACATTCATCAGGATGCTCGCATCGAGAAACATACTCGTGGCGGTCGGCGGCATCTCATCCTTCGTGATCGTGCGCTTTGCGCGTTCGTTCGCTTGCGGCGTTCCAGCTCCCGTCGGGCCCTGACCATAGACAGAACCGCCGCCAACTTGGGCAGCGCAGATCTGCGAAACGACCATCATCGCTCCGAGTGTCCACAACAGTCTTGTCATGTGTTAAGCTCCTTTGACTGTCCGCGCTGCGAAGCGCTCGTTGATATCAT
>VFKD01000392.1 GCA_009885735.1 bacterium | reverse complement strand
ACCTTCTACCGCAGTGAGCCGACGTGGGCGCAGACTCGCACTGTCTTCAGCATCCACAACCTCGCGTTCCCAGGGGAGTTCGACGCGGCGACGCTGGGCCGAGCGAACCTGCCGGAGTACCTCTTCTCGTACGACAAGCTCGAGTGGTTTGGCCGCACAAGCCTGCTGAAGGGCGGTCTGGCCTTCTCGGACCGCGTAAACACCGTGAGCAAGACCTATGCGAGTGAAATTCAGACTGCGGAGTATGGAAATCGGATGGACGGGCTGCTTCGATTCTTGCACAGCGAGGGTAGGCTGAGCGGCATTGTGAACGGAATAGACACTCATGAGTTCAACCCGGAGACGGACAAGCGCATCCCTGCCCGCTTCAGCGCTGCTAAGCCTGCAGGCAAGGCGAAGTGCAAATCGGCCCTTCAGAAGGAGTGCGGATTCAAGCAGGACAAGACGGCGCCCGTCTATGGGCTCATCACGCGGCTATCGGACCAGAAGGGGCTGGACCTGGTAGAAGAGGTTCTGCCGCACCTGCTAGCCGAGGGCGCCCAGTTTGTGGCGCTTGGCGCCGGCGAACCACACTACGAGAGGCTGCTGAAGCGCTTCGCGAAGAGCCGGCCCGAGCAGGTCTTCGTGAATATCGGCTTCGACGCAGACTTCGCGCAGCGAATCTATTCGGGGTGCGATCTCTTCCTCATGCCGTCGCGGTTTGAGCCGTGCGGCCTTGGCCAGCTCATCGCCCTGCGATACGGCACTATTCCAGTAGTGCGCCGCACGGGCGGCTTGGCAGACACGGTGACCAACTACAACCCCCGAACCGGGGCGGGCAACGGATTCTGCTTCGAAGAGTACTCAGCGGATGCGTTCGCCACTTCGATCGACCGCTCGCTCTGCGCCTTTCGCGACACCCAGAAGTGGTCCGCCCTCCATGCCCGCGCCCTTGGCTTGGATTTCTCGTGGAGCAAGCCGGCGAAAGCGTATGTTGACCTCTATCGGCATGCCCTGGACACCTCCCGGTTGGCGGACGCGGCGTAGCGCGACGGCAGCCTCCGACCTATGACTCCCAAACTTCCCGGTGCGATGGGTTCCTTCGCTGCGATAGTTGTGGCGTTCTTGGGCTACAATGCTCAGGTAACACCGCTTACTTGCGCAGTGAGGTCACTCTCTGCGTTCATGGTCTTCGCGGCTCTGGGCATCGTGATGCGTTATCTCCTATGGCAGGCAGAGCCGGTTGTGCTGCCAAATACAGGAGTTGGCGGCTCTGCGTCGAATAGAAACCATGGCATCGCTCCGGGCGCGTCGGTTACCGACGCCTTGGAGAGCGCGGAGGTCGACTAGCCGGACCGACAGCAAACACAAGGTGCATGGCTGGTGTTTCAGCGGCGGCTGGTGCCACAGATGAAACTATTCAAACTTATGACGGGGTCTATCACCTAGATGATGAGTTCCTATGAGCTGACCACAGCTTGGCAGCGATACAAGCAGCAGGGCGACGCGCGATCTCGAGACGCCATCATCAATCAGTATGCGTATCTGGTGAAGATTACGGCGGGTCGCGTGGTGAGCAACCTTCCGCCGAGCCTGGAGCGCGAGGACCTGGTGAGCGCCGGCGTGGTGGGCCTTATTAAGGCCGTAGATCAGTTCGACACCGGCAGGCAGGTGAAGTTCGAGACGTATGCCATCGCTCTCATTCGGGGCGCAATCCTCGAGATGCTCCGCGAAGAAGACTGGGCGCCGCGCTCCATTCGCGAACGAGTCAAGCTCCTCGAGCGAACCTACCTCCAGCTTGAGACAAACCTTGGCAGGCCTCCCACCGAGGAGGAGGTTGCCCGAACCCTCAACCTGAGCCTCGAAGAGTTCCACAAGCTCCTTGTGGATACTGGCAGGACAAGCCTGCTTTCGCTCGATGATGTTCTAGTAGGCACGGACGGCGGCGAGAAGCTGCACCTGGCCGACGTGGTTCGCGACGACGGGCCTGGGCCCGTGAGCGAGGTCGAGATGCGGGAGCGCAAGCGTTCCCTTGCGATTGCCATCGAGCGGCTGCCGGACCGCGAGCAGCTTGTGATAGGGCTCTACTACTACGACGGCCTCACCTTCAAGGAGATTGGCAAGATCCTCACCATCTCCGAAAGCCGCGTCTATCAGCTTCATACGCAGGCGGTGATCCGCATGCGGGGCTACCTCCAGCGGGATACGGCGCTGTTTCATTAGCGTAACCAACCCGCACGCCCACGAGACAATCCTCACTGAGGAGCCAGGTGTCTCCCGGTCACCGAGGATTATCCTCGTGTGCGGAGGAGAACTTGACGACGACCTGTGCCGGTGCGCATGGGGTCGCCTGCCGTCTTATGTAACGATTTCCCCATCATCAACCCACTTCAAGTACTTATCCCGGTCATACCCCGATGCTTGTAGCAGATCGGCTTTCGACTTTAGCAAGTCACTTCGTAACTGCACGTCAGAAGCGAGAATATGGTCAACATCCTCCATCTGACCAACCAATTCGATGAGCTTCAACGCGCACTCGGCTTCCGACTTGTACTTCTTGGGCGAAACCCTGAGGCTCGAAACACCTGCCGAATCCACTGGCGCTGAAGCGTTCCGCTCGAACTCGAAAGCAAGCGACAGCATAGCCACGCCCCTGTCATTGTCAACGCGAATGGTGTACCGATAACTGTGACGCATAGTAATGGTCCATTTCGGTTCCGACCCATGTCCGAGCGCCATGAGCCACTTCCCCAGGGCAATACCGAACAGGCTCACGCTCTGCTCCTCGGCGAGAGCCGCGAGACTGGCGGTGGCAGTTCCTTCATGAAAGACGTCATCCGGAAACTCAGCCTTGAGCCGCTCCGCGAAAGTGCCATGCCTCCGATAATTCTCGCGCGTGGGCTGGCACAGCGCAGCGAACTGGCCGATATCGGCCCGCGATGGCTCTACCTGAGTAGTAATGAAGAGCAGCCACTTGGTGGTCTGTGCAAGGAATTGGTAACTAAGCAAGTTATGGATTGCCGTGTAATACTCCTGAGTATCTGCGCTCTCGGTTGGAAACAGAGATCCACATAAGTCCAGGTTCACGACATGATAGGGTCCGTACTCCTTGAGGTAACGGTACGCTTGGGTACCAGGCTTGGCGATGGATTGAAAGCGATCGTGGAGGACCCGCGAGTCCCTTGCCACTCCGACCAGCGAGGTTACTGCATTGTTTGCTACATGCACCTGTGTACTTACGTGGTCGGAGCCAGCACTTTCGTTAAAGCCCAGGTACCGAATGTGGCACGCAGGCAGTCCGAGGTCTCTTCGCAACGCCCTTATGTCCAGAAGGTCGTCACCCGGAATTACCAAGCAGCTCAGCGGGGTCCCGAGTCCCACAGGGGCCGAACTACTGGCCCCGACCTCACCGCCGATAGTGTGCGCTGCGGTCTCGTTTGGGGTTTCGCGCGTAATCACCCACGAGTCACTGACTCTGCGTTTGGTGAGTGCATTCCATAGATGCTGGCGTATGAACTCCTTGCGGACCCGATGCCATGGAAGAAACTTCTCTCGTCGAGGTTCTAAATGAACAGGTAGTTCGTCTGGAACAATGTCGTCCGCAAACCCGGAATCTGAACCGATCACTTCGCTTCAACCATCATGATTTCAAGAATATCGCGGATCAACTTTTCCTGCTCACCGTAGGTCAATGTGTCCATCAAGCCCCAGCCATGCAGAAGCTGTGCAAGCGCCATCGCCTTTGAACCTGCGGTGTGGCGCCGGTCGCGCTCTAGTCGGGTTCCACGTCTTGCGCCGGATGGTGGTAGTACAACATCCCGACGCAATACGACTGCGCCCTCGCTTCTTAGGCCACCCGCCTCATCTAGTGTCGACACATCCGCCAACACAACCTTTGGAACATCCTCGACACCGCGCTCTTTTAGCGCCTTTGCCACGCTATCGTCAATGCCCGTTCGAACCTCTAGGCCGTGGGCGGCAACCCTCTCAGCGTGCAGGGCGGCGCCGAGTTCCTTGTGCTTATTCGCGAATTGCCTTAGCGCTGAGTGCAGCCATTTCACGAGATATTGATAATGCGGATGAGCATAGTTGAAGGACTCCCTGTCCAAGTTGAGTGCATCGTCCAGTCCTTCGTGAACAAAGATCTCAGCAGTTAACTGGCGTGTTCTCTGCTGCTCTTGTATCTGGTAGCCCATGAATGTCCGGTCGAACAATGAACCAGATGCGTTACCTACGCGCAGCACCACGCCCTGGTGCTGCTTCGGAACGATCTTCGGCGCCCAGAAGAGGTATGCCTCGAATGACAGTGATCCGCCGCTCAATACCCTTGGCTTGCCCTCGAAGTGCTGCTGATGTCGCCCAACGAACAATAACGGAGTCTGGAGAGCATTAGCAGTTCTTGGAAGTCCGAGGTAGAGGATGGGTCGTCGCAGGCGCATCCCGTCTATGAAAACCTTGAATGGCTGACCGAAGGTACCATCTGGCGCCTGCAACTTAAGCGACTTTCGTGCTGTCTCAGAGCCGGAGATCGGTAGATTTGTGGCCTGACCACGGGGAGCGTTCTCAAGTTCGAAGAAGCTAAGTCCATCCTCTTTGCGGAGATCAAACGGATGCACCTGGAAGTACTCCAAGGGCGCAGCGAGAGCAAGTGTCCAGAGCGTTTGCAAGTAATGGTCGCAGAGCGTTTCAAGATCCACAGACCCAGTGTGAGTGTCGGCCGAAGCCCTTACGGCCCCAACGAACTTACAGAACCTCTCGTCCGGTGAGTCCGCCTCGGTCCAGGGCAGCTGCGGCTGGTGATCAAGCACATCGCCTTGCGGGGTTGTCATTCGGCCAATATGCAGGCGAGGCGGGGTCGTGGCTTTGGCTTGTGGATCATCCGTTTCGCTGGCGACTCTTGTCCATATGTCCTCGCTAGCCAGTTCCGCACGGGTTCGTGGAAGGAGATCCAGCAGTTTTATCTCTGTTCCCTGCGACTCGACATCCTCGGCATGCTCTCGCCAAATGCGGGCGTGTCCTGTCGTAAATCCCGAGCGGCCGTCCTCATTGACCGTGGTCCGCTGTGTTTGACCTTCCATTAGTCCGAGAGTTATGTCCGCTACGGTACGGTATTTGTCACCGGCCGTCTTCGTTATGATCAGGAAGTGATGGGTGAATTGGGCGACGGAGAAGAGGCCGATTCCCAGCTTGCCTATGAGCGTGCGTCCACCAGGGCTCTTCGTGCTGTTATCAGGTGCCGCTACGCCGAGAAACTTGCCGTAGTCAGACCGCTTAGGGCTGCCACCTATGTGCAGGATCAAGTGCTCCAATATCTCAGGAGAGAGGCCCCGGCCGTTGTCACGCACCGCAATCTCCGAGAACCTCGGAGCATCCGTCAGGATTATGACTTCCGTGGCATCCGCATCGTAGGCGTTCGAGATCAGTTCGCGTAAGGCGGACGCTGGCTGGCGATAGATACCGTCGGTAATGCGTGCGAGAACCCGCTCGTCCGTTGAGAGGGTAGTTTCGACCCAACGTCTGGTCGTTTCGGATTGGCGAATCTGATCTGCGAGTGATTGTTGTGAGCTAGACATGGCGCTGTACAGATAGGTCGACGGAATTCAGCAAGACACGAAGCACGGCCAGTGCCAAGGGAGGAGGAACAGCATTGGTTACTTGCTCCATCTGGTTTGCAAACGCACCGTAAACGCGGAAGCTGTCCGGAAACCCTTGAAGTCTGGCAGCCTCTCGAACGGTGATGCTACGCGGTTCGCTGTAGTGAGCGGGAGGTGCGCGGTGTCCAGAGAATAGCGTGTTCGAGGCGCGAGACGGATGAAGCCGACGGTAGGACATCGGTCCAGTTCCAGGCTCAATCGTAGCAATCTTATCAATAACTCGCTGTGAGTGACGCATGACCAGGTGGTTAGGAATGGTCCCGGATTCGGCCTCGTCGTCATAGGAATCGGGTCGCACTGCCGGCATGGGCAGGCCGAACAATGCCTCTTCCGCGCTTGTGGCTGGGCACTTCATCGTCGCTAACTTCCCGAGCACTTCGTCTATAGATAGGTGGGACTTCGTTACGAGGAAGAATGCTCGTCTCCTCTTTTGGGCAAGGCCAAAATCACCTGCGTCCAAAACTATGCTGACAACGTTGTAGCCGCCTCCAACAAGGATGGTATTGAATTCGCCAAGTGTCTGGCGGTTCTTGAGTGCGAGCACTGTGGCGACGTTCTCAACAAGAGCGCATAATGGATGGAGGTACGTCACGGCACTTGCTACTGCGGACATGACCTGGTTGCGCGGGTCATCCGGATCGCGCGGGCCTGCTGCAGAAAAGCCCTGGCACGGGGGTCCTGACACGACTATGAAGGGAGAGCCTCTTGCCTCAGATGTTGCTAACAAGCCTGAGCATTGCTCGAGGACAAAATCGGACCGGATGTCACCTAGTATCGACTGAGCCTCAGGGAAGCCTCGTCGAAATGTCTTCAACGCACTCGGATTGGTGTCAACTCCAGCGACTATCCTCATGCCTATTTGACTTGCGGCGAGTGATATGCCACCCATGCCGCAACACAAGTCAACGACACTGCAGATTGGACCTTGGTCACGGCGTGATTCACGACACCGTGAACGCGAGTCCGCAGTACGGGACTTGGGTTCACGTACGGCTTCGCGTATCATGGTCACGGAGTCCTCTCCCATGGGTGGTACGGTTCCGGAATCGCGTGTCTTGTGTAACATGCAGAAGCGTAATGAGCACCTGGAAATCCACGCTTGCCAATCTGGGCGCGCTGTATGACACGATTCGGCCGACCTCTTGATATAATACCATGCCAGCCGCTCAGTGCTCAACGATCACAGGATTGCCTACTGTCGTGTCCCCAGCCAGCAAGGTAGCGGCCCACACGGTCGAGCCCGTGCTCTCACGGAACCATCCATGAGCCCCATATCCCGCTGGAGAATTGCCATCCCGCCTTCTCTTCGCCTGCCTCATCACCTCGATTCCTCTCACCATGCCACAGAACGGCGCATCATGGACCGGCGGCCACGTGGCAGATGCAGTCCTCCTCATCATCGTGGTCGCGTGTT
>VFKD01000281.1 GCA_009885735.1 bacterium | reverse complement strand
GGGCAAGCCGCTTCAAGCGACCGCGCAATTACAGGACGCAAGACTCCAAGAACAGGGCTGGAGAACATTCCTCATAAAGGTCGTGAACGACACCGGCACAACCAGCACCTTGCGCATCAAGAGTCCGAACGCTCGTCCACTCGCTGAATCTCCGAGGAGCGAAGTGAGAAATCGGTGGATGGAGATTGACCCGTACACTCGCAGTCCCCTCAATCCCAGCCTCGGCGGGCTGGCGGTGGAGTATCAGGTGGTGCAGCTCTTCAGCCGAGACTCCGGGGAAAAGCAAGCCGTTCTTCAATTCAACGTCGGCATGCGCCCTGCTGCAGTGCCCAGGCAAAGCACGCGCAAAGCCAAAGTGAAGCAGCAACTGGCACGACAATGGACATTCCGGAGTGGCACGAGCGGCTGGAAAGCCCTAAGCGACTGCCGCCTTCAAGTTGTTGGCGACGCGCTCCAGGTCACGCTCACTGGACCCGACCCCTACATCGCCGCGCCAGTACGCCTTCCGGGTGGCTCACTGAGAGTTCGCCTACACGCAAAGATCGACCACGATGATTTTGCCCAGGTCTTCTGGGCCACAGAGGATAAGCCTGCGTTCGACGGGGAACGACAGGCTGTGTTTCCGCTGCGGTGGTCGTCCAATGCGAGATGGCAGGAGTATTCCACCACATTCGAAGCGGATGGAGACCTAACTCAGCTGCGAATTGATCTGGGAGGAAGACCAGGCAAGGCTGAGATTCAGTGGATCGAGATGGCAAGCATCGACAGCCCTGGCGCGGCATGGACGAGCGCTCCGTTTGCGTTCCGCAGCGAGCCGTCAAGCATTGTCACACTTCGCGTACGGGATGAACACAACCTGCCTACGACAGCGGCATTCGTCATTCGAGACGACCTGGACCGGATCTATCCTGCGCAGGGCAAGCGCCTTGCGCCGGATCTCTACTTCCAGTCGCAGATATACCGCTCAGACGGCGAGACCGTGCGCCTGCCATTGGGCTCGTACACGGTGCAGTGCTCGCGCGGACCGGAATCGGTCCCAGAAACAAAACATCTGATCGTCGGAGGCAAGCCACTCACACTCGTCTATCAGGTCAAGCGCTGGATTGACCCCTCGAAACGAGGATGGTGGTCGGGCGACCATCACATCCATGCGGCAGGTTGTCTCCACTACTCGAACCCGACCGAGGGCGTCCTCCCGGCCGACATGATCCGTCACACGTTGGGTGAGGACCTCAAGGTCGGATGCAACCTGACGTGGGGACCCTGCTTCGACTACCAGAAGCAGTTCTTCACCGGAAAGGATGACAGCGTCTCGCGGTTCCCCTACCTTCTTCGTTACGATATCGAGGTCTCCGGATTCGGCTCACATCAGTCCGGGCACCTGTGCCTATTGCGGCTGAAGGACCAGATGTATCCCGGCGGCAAGTCCAAGGACCACTGGCCAACCCTGGGGCTAAACACGCTCCGGTGGGCCAAGAAGCAGGGCGCCATCTGCGGGCCCGCCCACTCGAGCATTGGCCTCACCAACCTCACACTGGAACGAGTTCCCGGACCAGATGGCCCGAACGGGCTCCCATCGTACCAGGTTCCTGCATTCGACGGAATCGGCGCCAACGAGTACATCGTAGACGTGACGCACGAGGTGCCAGGTCCAAGTGGGACGTTGGCGCCGGCAATCGACTTCATCTCGACTATGAACACGGACCGCACCGCGGAGCTCAACATCTGGTATCACACGCTCAACTGCGGCTTCCGACCACGAATTAGCGGCGAAACAGACTTTCCCTGCATATCGGGCGAGCGCGTCGGCGCCGGACGGGTGTATGTGAAGCAGCCTGGCCGATTGAACTTCGACGACTGGTGCGAGGGCATTCGCGAGGGGCGCAGCTACGTCTCTGACGGATATCATCACCTCATGGACTTCCAATTGACCCAGGCAGGCAAGCTGGCCGCCCCGCAGAACGTTGGAGAGGACGAGAGTGAGATTCGCCTGCAGGGCCCCGGAGAAGTTCAACTCTCCGTAGTGGCCGCCGCGCGGACCGTCGATCTTGGCGATGTTCCCGTTGAGCTTGTCATCAACGGCTACCCGGTCGCTAGAAAGATGATAGCTGCAGACGGCAAGGAACATACGGTCACATTCTCAGCTCATATTGAGAAGAGCAGTTGGGCAGCCATCCGCATTTTCCCTGGCGCTCACACGAATCCGTTCTTTGTGGTCGTTGGCGGCAAGCCAATCCGAGCCTCGCGGCGCAGCGCTGAGTGGTGTCTGCGCGGCGTGGAGCAGTGCTGGAGCCAGAAGGAGCGGTTCTACAGGCCGCAGGAGAAGAAGGACGCAGTGGATGCATATGAGCATGCGCGCCGAGCATACAGGCGCATCTTGAGCGAATGCGAAGCAGACTGACGCCCGGCCGCGCGCACTGTGTCAACACCCGGTCGTGTGTTTTCCACCACATCATGAACCACGCCTCGGAAGTGGCGCGGACGGACGCAACCACATGACAGACGCTGCTGTGAATTTCCACGGAGGCGAGTACTCCGTCCTGAGGATTGGCTTGTGCCAGGTCTACACCGAGGAGTGGCAGGTCGATGCAAACCTGAGGCGCACATTGGAAGCGATAGAGGAGGCTGCACACAAGGGTGCGGAGCTGGCAATCACGCCCGAGTGCGTCGTTCACGGTTATGGCTCCCCGCAGCCAGAAGGGTTGCGAGCGCGTCTGGCGGAGGTCGCCGAACCGCTTGACGGCCCGAACCTGGCCCAGATATGCCGCAAAGCGCGCAAATGCAGTATTGAAGTGGTTGTCGGGTTTGTGGAGAAGGGCGAGGCGGGAAGAGTTCATAACTCCGCAGCTCTAATTTCCTCTCAAGGCGAGATAGTTGAGGTCTACCGCAAAGTCCACTGCCGCCCATTCGAGTCTGCCGAGCATCAAGGCGGGTTTTCACCCGGAGACCGCTTTACCGTCTCTGCACGTTCTTACGGTGATCGCACGTTTCGTGTTGGCACAATGACCTGCTTCGATCGCGAAGTGCCGGAGTCTGTTCGCTGCCTGCGCAGCCTAGGGGCTGAACTCATCGCCTGTCCACTTGCCACGAATACCACACCTCTGGGTGAGCCCACAAACCGAGCCAACAACGAGCTGATCACGCGGTGCAGGGCAGCCGAAAACGAGGTCTTCATCGTGGTCGTGAACCATGCGGGCAGATTCAACGGCGGCAGCTTTGCCGTCGGTCCGACCGGCGAGGTCTACTGTCAATTAGGTGCGGGGCCGGAAGTGCGGGTCGTCGAACTACCGGTCGGAGTTGTCGCGATGAAGTTTCATCACGATCCGTTCGGCTGGATGGGCTGGGGCTACCGACGACCACTTGTTTACAGACCCTATCTGGAGAGGTGACACTTCGATGATTCTGAGCGCATGTGGGCTCCTCTACACGCTTGCACAGCTTCCCTCTCCGGGGATAGTTGAGTCGGGCGCCGAAGTACATGGACGCATCGTGGATTCGGCTTCTGGGAAGCCAATCCCGGCCCGCGTTTACATCCAATCGGACGATGGAAAGTGGTACTTTCCGCAATCAGCCCACCCAAGAGGCTCAGCAATTCCGTACCGCAAGCAGTCGTTCGCCGACCCCGACGCGGTAGAGATGCACACAACACTGTCGGCCCATCCGTTTGTCGTTAGGGTGCCGCAGGGCAGATACACCATTACGGTCGAACGGGGAAAGGAGTACCTGCCGAACACACGCCGAATTGTCGTCGGCGATGGGCCATTCCGCCTGACCATACACGTGCAACTGTGGATCAACATGGCCGCTCGCGGGTGGTACTCCGGGGACACGCACGTTCACCGTACAGTGGATGAACTACCGAACGTGATGCCGGCAGAAGACCTGAATGTAGCGTTTCCTCTCTCGCACTGGGTCTCCGACGCCTTCGCTTCGCCCGCGACCGACTGGCAGACACTTGTGAAGGACATTCCACCTCCCGACCGCCGAGCACTTCCCAATCACCTAGTCAAAATAGACGAGACCCACGTCTTCTGGCCGGTCAACACGGAATTTGAAGTCACCAATATCGGCGGCAAGCCCTTCAACCTGGGCGGATTCTTTGTGATCAATCATCGCAAAGCCTTCGAGACCGGCGTGCCGCCTGTTCGCTCCATCGCAGCTCAGGTTCAGCGCGAAGGCGGTCTGATTGACCTAGACAAGCACTCTTGGTTCTGGGCCATGATGCTGGTTCCTGTCATGCCGGTGGACCTTTACGAGCTGACGAACAACCACATCTGGCGCACGAAGTTCGCTATGCGCAACTTCGGCGAAGCGCCTCCTGCCTGGATGAAGATTCCTTATGACGAGAAGGGCGGCACCGAGCGCGGCTGGATCGACTATGGGTTTCAAGCCTACTATGCACTGCTGGATTGCGGGTTCAACCTGCGTCCGACAGCAGGTACGGCCTCCGGAGTACATCCGGTTCCACTGGGCTTCGGGCGGGTGTACGTCCACCTTCCGAAGGGGTTCTCGTATGGAGCGTGGGTGAAGGGCCTAAATGCGGGCCGGTCCTTTGTGACGACAGGCCCTATGCTTCTAGCGCAAGTCAATGGTCAGGATCCAGGTCGCCTTGTCCGGCAAACTGGATCGGGAAGAAAGGGTCATCTCGTCACGGGCACGACAGTTAGCAGCCGCCCGATTCTGAGAGTTGACATCGTCGTTAACGGTCAGGTCACACGCGTAGTAAGTCCGGCAAACCGCAAGAAGGGTCCAGCGTATGAGAGCAGCTTCCGCGAGAGGATTCCGCTGGCCGGCTCCGGCTGGATTGCTGTCCGCTGTTACGAAGCCTGGCCGGACGGGCGGATGCGATTCGCCCATACCGCTCCTTTCCACATCAAGGTCGCCGGCCGGCCGTTGCGGCCGCGCCGCGAGGAAGTGGATTTCTTGGTCCACCTAATGGAAGACCGGATCGCGAGAACAGAGGGCATTTGGCCTGAGCCGGTGCGGGACGAGTATCGACGAGCTCTGTTAGACTATCAGCGCATCAGAAAGACCGCCCGCTAACGCAGGCGAGTCCATAATGCAGCGGCGCTGCAATCCCAGATCGATCACATTGCCATCGGGGCGGTACGTAGCAGCCATACCGCACCCCAGCAGCGGCACTGTGTTGCGCTGAACGATGCCTTCTGCTACACTCCACATACAGTGACATTGCCATCCAGCTCGCGGCGAGCGAACGTGGATTGTAGAAGGCATCGAATGACCGACATCTCCGATCACAGGCTATCTACCAAGTTGCAGACTCGACTGCGTGACAGTCTAGGCTTCACGCTCATTGAACTGCTCGTAGTCATAGCCATTATAGCGATACTTGCGGCAATCCTCTTCCCTGTCTTCGCGCAGGCTAGGGCGAAAGCGCGACAGGCCGCCTGCATGAGTAATCTGAAGCAGCAGGGTACCGCCATGGCAATGTATATGCTGGACGCGGACGGCTTGCTGCCCGACAGGCGCGACCTGAAACTCAGCCTGCCCGGAGGCTATCGCCCCTGGACCTCGTGGCCGCCGTCGGACCCACGCATCGCGTGGGCAAGCGTGGTGCTGCAGCCCTACATCAAGAACTACGACATCTTCCTCTGCCCCGGCATTGGTAACTCGTCGCTCGGCGGCGCCGTGCAGGTTCAGCAGGCGCTCGATCCCGGTCCAAGCTCGCCGCGCACCAACTACTGGATGTGGCGATTCGACCGGCCAACCGATCCGATCCCTCTGGACAACCTCTGGGGCAAGATGGACGAGCAGGCAGTGAGCGATCTACAGGCGGCGAAGAATCCACAAGCCGGCTTTCCCGAGGGTGTGGCAGACGTTGAGATGGTGGTGGATCCGTACTTCCCTCGCACCATCCCCTCAGTGTCCGCGGACCTCAAGGGCAAG
>VFKD01000231.1 GCA_009885735.1 bacterium | reverse complement strand
GTTTGGGAGCATGAACAAACTTGCCCTCGCCGGCATAGATGCCGACATGAGAGATAGACCGACCCCCGGTTTTGAAGAAGACCAGGTCACCGGCTTTCAGATTGTCGGAAGACACCTTCTTACCCTTGCTGAACTGTGCAGAAGAGCTGTGCGGAAGGCTGACTCCCTTTCGCTTGTAGACATAGCTGGTGAAGCCGGAACAGTCGAACCCGTTTCGGCTGGTGCCACCATAACGATAGGGTGTTCCGCGGTAGGCATAGGCAGTGCGAATCACATCGTTACTTGTGGACGGAGCCGAAACTTCCGGCCTGCTTCTACGCCGAGTGAGTGACGCGGATCTCGTGGAGTGCCGATTCCGTGCGGTGCGTACCGATCTCCGCTTTTTCGCCCTCTGTTCATCTTGCTTTGCTGCTTGTGCAACGCGCCGTTTGGCCTCCGGACTTACCTTGGGCTTAGCAACCGCAGCGAGCGCCTTCTTGCCGTCCGTGGTAACGAAGTCGCCCCGCACCCAACCGGACTCACCGTTTGGAACGCTTACCTGGGCCCAGTCGCCAGATCGATAGGTGATGGTGATCGCGGCGCCCTCATCCAGCAGGGTTACTCTGCGGTAGCCCACATCCGGGCCGCGGCGAATTGCAATGCGATCCCCCTTGATCTTGCCGGCGGCTCGCATGGAAGCGGGTCGCGACACAGTCTTCGGTGGGTCTGGAATGACTACCTTACGGCCGTCTCGCAGAAGTGCGTCTCGGTGAATGCCGTTGGCCTTTGCAATGTCTGGAACGGAAACGTCATACTTTCGAGCGAGGGTGTAGATGTTGTCACCGGGCTTAATGGTGACCGTTAGCTTTGCTCCAGCTAGCTGGGCTGAGAGCAGAACTGAAGCAACTGCGACGCAAATGGTCGCCCGACGAAGTACAGGGTAATTCAGCATTAACCTTCCTTCCGTGGCGTTGTGTCGGCACACTCTTACTGCGATTTAGTGCCACAACAGATTTGACGACAGCACGCCCCCAATTGATGCCTAGTGGGGTGTGACGGATTTCACAACTGGGCCATGGTAGCCCAATAGCGGTCAGAGAGTCAACCCGCGTTGGTCAACTCAAACTTCGGAACGGGCCGTAGAGCAGACCCGTACTTACATTGACACCACGCGCGGCGGAAGGTTACAATCAGATCGCACCGGTCTCGAAAAAAGGTTGATTTGCCACCCGCGCCGGTGCAGGAGGAGGAGCTGATGCTTGGACGGAAGGTTTATTCCACACTTCTCGCTGGAGTGTGGGTTGGGGCGCTTCTTGGCGCGAAGCCGGCGATGGCGGCCGAGGTGTACAAGATAGGCGACAAGGTGTCTGACTTCGCGCTGAAGACGGCGGCAGGCAAGGTGGTGAAGCTCTCCAGCATGAAGGGCAGCCCGGTCGTGCTTGCCTTCTACGCTTCGTGGTGAGGGGGCTGTAATGCGGAGGCTCCGCATCTCGAGAAGGAAGTTTGGCAGCGTTTCAAGGCGAAGGGCGTAAAGGTGATTGGGCTTGCAATTCAAGAAAAGCCGCCGGCCGAGAAGATGAAGGAGTTCAGGCTAAAGCACAAGCTCACGTACACTCTCTTGTACGATGAAGGCGATAAGGTGATCAACAAATTCGGGTTTACGGGCATCCCAGCGCTCGTGCTCATCGACAAGTCGGGCAAGTATGCTGCTAATCCGGAAGATGTGAATGCACTTGTGCCGCTGGTGGCCAAAGCTACTAAGTAGTCTCAAAGCGTTGGACCAATTGCACGGCCCGACGCGATTCGCGTCGGGCCGATCCTCCACGGATTCCCGGTCACCTCTCGAGTCCAAGCGCTCTGAGGTATATCCACAAGTGGCCCTAAGATAGGTGTCGCTGCGCCTCATGATAGTCCAGCACGGTCGCCGCGAACTCCGCGTGGCTCCATGTGAGAGGGGCGACGCTGAGGGGAAATCCGCTCTCCGGGTGAACCTGTTCGGGCAGAATTCCTGTTGGAAGAGCGTTTGCCGCAGTCCAGTGCATAAGGTCGAGCGCTTCTGCAAGGTCATCAAGTCGCTTCGCCTTCGCGATGAGCCACTGTGCATACCAGAGAGTGCAGATGAACCAGGGGTTGCCGGGGATGCGCGTGATGTCGCTGCTCTGGCGGAAGTAGTAGTCGTCCTCATACCTCGCGATGCCGCCAACGCTTGTCTGCACCCAGAGTCGAGACCTTACAGTATTCATTGTGCTTACAATCTTGGGGTCGTCCGGCGCGAAGGCGCCAAACGCATAGAGGGCGTGCAGCGCTGAATCGATGGTCATGTCTCGCGAGTAGTCGCCCCTCCCGTCTGCCTCCTTCGGCACCAGGCGTCGGGCAAACCGCTGGTGCTCCTCGCTCCAAAGGTGAGCCTCAATGCCTGCTTGCACTTCGTTCGCCGCCGCAGTGTAGCGCGCGGCCTGCTCATCTCCAAACAGTTGTGCGATCGACGCAGCCGCCACAAGTGCTCCATAGACCGTGCCGCACGTATAGGCGTGAACGCCGCGCCGCTCTTCCCAGAGGTCATAGGAGGCGAGCGGAAGCCCGGTGTGGGCATCCCTAAACACACACAGAAAGTCGGCGCAGGGCAGGACGAACTCATCATAGACCGATTCTATGAACTCGAGGTCCTGCCACTTCTGGTAGTGTCGCCAAAGCGCCCAAAGGGTGAGCGCTGTGCCGTCCTCCTGAAACGCGATCTCGGCATGTCCCTCATAGATCCAAGGGTGCCAGGTGCTGCCCCAGCTTCCATTGGGGCTGTACTTGTGCATAAGCGCCCCGCGGTTCGAGGGCAGTGCGTTCTTGCAGAACTCGAAGAACCGCCGAGTGAGGTCTTGATAGCCCAACCGATCCAGAACCGATGCCGTAAGTGCGCCATCCCGCGGCCACATGTAGGAGTAGTGTGCTCGTGCCGTCTCCATAATGACCGAGTCGTTGGCAGCCAAAATCGCGCCGCGATTGTCGATATTGGTTCGGATTGTGAGGATGCTGCGTTCAAAGAGTTCCTGCAGCGAGGATGGGAGCAATTCGGCGGCCGGCTTCGTGTGTGCTGCCCAGCTTCGCCAGAAGTGGGCCGTCTCCTCTATCAGCTCTGAAGCGCCGTGGGACCGAACGTGACTGTTCAACTTTTCGACCGCGGGAAGTGTGTGCCCAGCGCATATCCACACGGTGATGTCGGCTGTCTTGTGCGACTCAATGGCGGCGCGGAGGCCAAGCACCGAGTCGACGGACCCTTGGGCAACGGCGTTCATTGAGAGCTCGCCATCCTCTGCATCCCGCCACGCGCCCTCGGCCCCCCCGAACCCCTTTATTCCACAGGCATAGGCGCTGAGGCCGCCTTCGGGCCCGGAGCCCGAGATGAGCAGGTAGGTTGCACGCTTGAAGTGGAGAATCGCATCCTCGAAAGGGTGATACATAGCCGTGTCGCCAATGTCTGTTTCATCGAGGTAGAAGTCGTGAGAGCAGAAGAGACGAACTTCGCGCGGTCGAGCAGCAAGGTTGCGAATGCGAAACCGCCTAACGAGCACATCGTATCGATGCAGAACGCAAGCCTCAAGCACAACCTCAAGCTGTGCCGAGGCGTTAACCGCCATGGCGTCCGTTACCAGAGTGCCACTTTGGTACTTGAGGTCACACTTCCAAGAAGGGTCGCTCAGCCAGGAGAATCGCCCGTCCACCCACAGCCCTGTGCGGGCGAAGTGTCCGGAAAGATGGTTGGAGAGACCCACGAAGGGCCAATAGAGGTCTCGAATGGCCAGGTTTGCGTCGAAGGTGACGAGGAGGTTGCCGTTGCCAACTACTAGAGGTCGCGCCATACATCTCCAAGCGAAAAGAGCTGGGGAGGCCGAAATCCGACCTCCCCAGCGCTCTATCTATCCGTACTAGAAGTCTTCCACTTTGTCCGGCGAGGAGCCGGCCTGCACGATGACCCATCGGCCAGAGACTCGTTCGAGTGCGAAGCTTACGTATACGGTTCTACGGTCCCCATTACGGTTCCTGTAGACGTGCTCTCCAGAGGCCACGAACACCGAGTCGCTCTTCCTGCGAAGTCGGTTCAGGTTGAAGCTGACGGTGTCGGTCGAACGTATGGCGTCTCGCGTCATGTCCAAGTAGTCGCCTGCGTCCACCGAGTATTCGTATGATCCTCGACGATAGACTGCAACGCGAACAGATGGGTCCGTGGCTTCCACGAGCCGCTCGATGTTGCCCTGCTCGAATGCTTCTTCGATGTTGTCCAGAGAGTCCTTCAGCGCCTGGTCCGCACGGTCGCGGCGGGTGTCTCGCCTGTCTCGGTCGTAGTACTCGTCAAAGTCATCCGAGTAGCCTCTCGACTCATGTCCTACGTAGATCGGCACCTCAATGTAGATCACCGATGGCCGGCGATAGTAGGTGTGGCGCCGATAGATGTAGGGTGGGCACACGCCGTAGTAGTAGCTGTACGGCGAGAAGAAGCTGATGCTGATGGACGGCTCTGGGCAGTAGTATGGGAAGTAGCTGTAGCTGTGCGGGAAGTAGTAGCGAATCTGATCGTGTCGGACTCGACCTCCCTCGCGCAGCACGTGTCCTCGTTCGTAACGCTTGCCTTCGTTCGATCTCGTGAAGATGTCCAGCGCTCGGTTGCGTTCCGGGCGCGGGTCGAGAATGCTGCCATCGCGACCTCGCGTGTTGCCATCGCGACCAGGGGCGCGTCCTATGGAGCCGGCGCCGTCGTTTCCATCGCGGCGCGTAGTGGACCCTTGCTGGTCGCGTGCGGGTCGATTCCGATCGAAGATGTCTCGGGTCGTTCGGTCGCCATCACCTCGGGGGCGGTCGGTTCGCACATCCGGCGTTCTGCCCTTGTCTGTCTGGTCATTTCGGCCTGGCGTGTTGTCGTCGCGCCTTGGCGTTGGACTATCGTCCCTGCGCGTACCGGGGTCACGCCGAGGTGTTTCTCGGCTCGGCTCTTCCTTGCGTGGCTCTTCCTTCCGGGGTTCCTCGCGCCGTGGAACTTCCCGTCTCGGCTCTTCGCGCTTCGGCTCTTCTCTGCGCGGCGTCTCTCGCCTCGGCTCTTCCCGTCTCGGCTCTTCCCGTCTCGGTTCTTCGCGGCGTGGTTCTTCGCGGCGCGGCGTTTCTCGCCGTGGTTCCTCGCGTCGAGGTTCTTGGCGAGGCGCTTCCCGCCTGGGCTCTTCCCGTCTTGGTTCCTCACGGCGCGGCTCTTCACGACGAGGTTCCTGTCGTGGCGCTTCTCGCCTGGGCTCTTCGCGCCTTGGTTCTTCGCGGCGCGGCGCGGGACTGCCGCCCCCGCCTCCACGGTCTCCACCGCCGCGATTCTGCGCTACGGCGGATGTGACGGCAGAGCAGATTACAAGACCTGCGGTCGCTGCCCGCATTGCACTTCGAATTCTCTTCATCATGTCAGGATCACACCACATTGTCTGGTTCCTCCCTCTCGGCG
>VFKD01000467.1 GCA_009885735.1 bacterium | reverse complement strand
TGGCGGTCTTCACGAAGGAGCAGGCGCTTCCCGCCCTGCTGCTTGTGCCTGCCGCAGTTCTCTGCGTGGGTGGGTCCGATAGGTCAGCGCGCATCGCTCTGAAGGCGACCGCTCCGTTTGCCATGATTGCTGCGGCCTACTTTGCCGTGGCTTCCAAGGTCATGCTTCCCCACGCCTCACTTGCAGCTTACACGCCTGGAGAGCATGCGGACACGGCGCTAAGGACCATTGCGTACTATGCGTGTCTCCTCCTGTTTCCCACTCCCGCCGCAATGCACACGCTTGGTCTGGGAAGCCTCCAGGAGCTCGCTGCTTTGCCACTCCTCCTTGGGATCCCGGCTGTTGCTACCTGCGGCTGGTGTCTGATTCGGCTGTGGCGCGCGGACCGGCATCTGCTCTTTGTGCTCGTAGCAGCCCTGCTCTGCTTTCTGCCCGTGCTAGGGTTTGTTCCTCTGCCCTTCCTGCAGGTCGCGCCATACCGCGCTGCGATGTCAGGCGCGTTTCTGGCGATTCTCGCGGGTGCGTGGCTCGCTCGACCAGGTCCGCGAGTAATGCTGCGAATAGGCGCCCTCGCAGTCGTTGCGGTGTGGAGCTGCCTACTCACAGTGTGGGGAGCGACGAAATACCGCAGCGAGGTGGAGCTGTTCCAGACCATCTGCCGGTATGACCCCACGTGTATTCCGGCACGGTTTGTGCTGGGCGAGTGCCTCGTTCGTGCGGAGCGCCGCGCAGAGGCCGTGGGGCCCTTCGAGGAGACCCTGGACATGATCTATGGCTCAGGCATCTGGAGGCAGCCGGGATTCGCTTTTCGCGACCTAGCCCAAAACGAGGAGGTGCGAAACCGAGTGCTCCAGAGTCAGGGGACGCGCAATCGTGCGTCGGTTTGGGTGGCAAGGCTGGCCACGGCTCTGGCCTACGCCCGCACAAACCGGGAGAACCTGGACGGAGCCAAACAGGCGGCGGAGTTGGCGCTGTCGCTCGAGCCGAGCGACCCGGAAGCGCTCACGGGGCACGGCTACGTTCTGGGCAGACGCGGAGAGTTTGCTGCAGCTGTTCTGCAGCTAGAGCGGTCGCGCTCCATCGACCCGCGCAGCTTCTGGACACATCAATATCTGTCGTCTGTCTACGAGGCGCTTGGGCGAGGAGAAGAGGCCGCCCAGGAGAGGGCGGAGGCTGAGCGGCTTCGGGCAGGAAAGTAGGGCAATGTAGGCGATGTAGGGCAAGCAGGGGCTATAGGGGCGGCGATGTTTGGGTTTGCATCAAACGGTTGGCGGGGCAAGCCCCGCAGCCGTACGCACGCTGCCCTTCTCCGCGCCTCCGCGTGACAAAGTCCGTGAACCACGAAGCACACGAACTACGCGAAAACGGCAGAGACTCTGCCTTTGCCCTTCTCTGTGCCTCGAGGTCTCTGCGGTGAAAACGCCGTTGAACTTCTTCGCGCCTTCGCGTCTTCGCGTGAGGTAGCCGTTGCCCTTCTACCCGCCTAAGCGCCTCCGCGTGAGGCCGCCGCCTACCCCATCCGCGAGATAATCGCGTCCGTTATCTCGGTGGTCTTCGCGGTGCCGCCCAGGTCCGCCGTCACCTGGCTGCCGTCCGCAAGCACCGAGAGCACCGCCTTGTGAACCTGCTCGGCAGCGGCATGCTCATCAATGTGGTGCAGCATCAGCGCGGCCGAGAGGATGAGCGCAACCGGATTCGCCACGTTTCGCCCCGCTATGTCCGGCGCGGAGCCGTGAACCGCCTCGAAGACCGCGATTCCTCCCTCGCCGATATTCGCGCTGGCAGTCAGGCCAAGGCCTCCAACCAGCCCGGAGCAAAGGTCTGACACGATGTCGCCGTAGAGGTTCTCCATCACCATCACGTCGAACTGCTCGGGCCGCATGACGAGCTGCATGCACGTGTTGTCCACTATCATCTCGTCGTAGGTGATCTCGGGAAACTCTCGGGCGCACCGCCGAATGCACTCCAGAAAGAGCCCGTCGGCCAGCTTCATGATATTGGCTTTGTGGACCGCGGTCACTTTCTTGCGCCCAAACTTCCGGGCGAAGGCGAACGCATAGCGCCCTATTCTCATGCAGGCTGTCTCGGTGATGATCTTGAGGCTCTCCACCACGCCTGGAACCACGATGTGCTCGAGGCCGGAATAGAGGTCCTCGCTGTTTTCGCGCACCACCACCAGGTCGACGTTGTCGTAGCGGCTGCGAACTCCCGGAAGGGTGCGTGCGGCGCGCACGTTCGCATAGAGGTTCAGGCGCTTGCGCAGCATCACGTTCGCGCTCGCGAAGCCGCTGGCCACTGGGGTCGTGATTGGACCCTTGAGAGCCACGCCGTTTCGTGCGATGGAGTTGATCACCTCGTCCGGCACGGGCGTGCCATACTTGGTCATCACGTCTGCTCCAGCCTCCATCGTCTCCCAGTCGATCTCAGCTCCGGTGGCGGCCACCACGCGCAGCGCGGCAGTGGTCACCTCTGGGCCAATGCCGTCGCCTGGGATGAGCGTCACTTTATGCATGCAAACTCCTGATCTGGTCATCTTTCGGGCATTGTACCCGGCAGTCGCAGGCGCGGCTTTGCGCGGGGTATCCTAGCACCATTAGGGCAGAATAAGGACATCCCATGCGCATCTTGGTGGTAGAGGACGAGGAGAAGGTTGCATCCTTCATCAAGAAGGGCCTCGAACAGTCCTCGTATACGGTGGACTGGGCTCCCAGCGGCGAGGATGCGCTCGAGCATCTCGCCACGGAGGAGTATCACGCGGTGGTGCTCGACATCATGCTCCCCGGCATCGACGGTCTCGAGGTGGTACGCCGCCTGCGCTCGGGCGGGAGCTCGGTTCCCGTGCTTGCGCTGACGGCTCGCGGAAGCCTGGAAGACAGAGTGGCTGGACTGGACAGTGGCTGCGACGACTACCTCCCGAAGCCCTTCGCCTTCGATGAGTTGCTCGCCCGGGTTCGCGCGCTTCTGAGGCGAGAAGGCGGGCCACGCGCAGGCACGCTCGAATACGCCGGCCTGCACGTGGACCCTGCGCGCCGAACCGTTAAGCGCGAAGGCAAGACCATCGAACTCACAAACCGAGAGTACGCGCTCCTCGAGATGCTCCTGCGTCGCCCTGGGCAGGTCTTCACCCGTACTGCGCTGACCGAGGGAGTGTGGGGCTACAGCTTCGACAACACCTCCAACGTCCTCGAGGTCTACATGAACTTCCTGCGCAAGAAGATAGACCAGGATTTCGAGAAGAAGCTGCTGCACACCGTGCGTGGGGTGGGCTATGTGCTTCGCGACGACGCCGGATGAGACCGCGGTCGCTGCGTACGCGGCTTGCGCTCTGGCATGCCGCACTCCTCGCAATAACCCTTCTCGGTCTCGCCGCCCTCACCCTTTGGCTTCTCAAGGGGATTCTTAGCTCCACGGCCGATTCCGCGCTTCTGGACTATGCGGACACGACTGCCAGAAGCATCGCCTCAATGGTCCTCCAGAATCGGGTCAACGCCCGGACGGAGCGACCGAAGTTCCTGAACAAAGAGCTCGAGGAGTGGGGCCGGCAGATTCAGGTGGTGGACGCGCAGACCGGCGAGATCGTTGAGCGCTCGGATGGTCTGCAGAGCCATGCGCTGCCGCGAGATCTCACTGCAAGAGTAAATGCGCTGAAGGGCAAGACCACGTTTGCGACTCGTCTGGACCTGGGCGAGTACCCGGTGCGCGTGGTGACGGTACCTGTCCAGATTGGCGAGGAGATTCCCTACCTGGTTCAGGCCGCAGCCTCGCTGGAGGGGCTCGAGGACGCTCTGGGCCGCGCATCCGGAATCCTGCTGGTCCTAACTCCGTCCGTCTTCTTCATCTCGCTCCTGGGCGGAAGGCTGCTGGTGGGCCGCTCGCTGGGAACGGTGGACGAAATAACGCGCACAGCCATGTCGATCAATCCGAGCAGCCTCGCCCAGCGCATCGTGCCTCCGGGCTCGGACGATGAGATAGCTCGGCTCGCCTCGGCCTTCAACGAAATGATCGGTCGGCTCGACCAGAGCTTCCGGCAGATTCAGCAGTTTAGCGCGGATGCCTCGCACGAGCTCAAGACTCCGCTCACCTCTATCCGCGGGCAGGCCGAGGTGGCGCTGCTGGCCGAACTCACGCCGGACGAATATCGCAAAACCCTGAAGAGCATCGTGGACGACACCGAGCGAATGTCCGCCATTGTGGAGAACCTGCTGCTGCTGGCAAAGGCAGACGCGGGGCACACCCAGATTCGCAAAAAGCCGGTGGACCTCGCCGCGATGGCTCTGCAGGCATTCGAGCAGACGGAGCAGGCCGCGCACCGCAAGGGAGTGGCGCTCGAGATTGGGGAGATTGCCGAGGCGTCCGCGCTGGGAGATGCGCTCTGGCTCAACCAGATCACCACGAACCTGCTCAACAATGCGGTGAAGTACACGCCAGCGGGAGGCAGAGTCTGCCTCTCGGTTACTGCAACCGATCAGGAGGCACTGGTGTCGGTGGCCGACAGCGGTGCCGGCATTGCCGCCAAGCACCTGCCGCACATCTTCGACCGGTTCTACCGAGTCGATTCGGGCCGAAGCCGAGACGCGGGAGGAGTGGGACTGGGCCTCAACATCGCCCAGTGGGCCGCGGACGCCCACGGAGGACGAATAGCGGTCGAGAGCGAACTCGGGAAGGGTACGACGTTCACGCTGCACCTACCGCTTGCATAACACTTGCCGCTCCTGCGGCCTTGGAGAAATAGACCATGTCTGCAACCCTAGCTCCTGTCGATCCGCGCGCCGCGCTCACTCTCCCGATGCCCACTCGCCCGCTGGGCAAGTTCGGCTGGAACGCCAGCCTGCTGACCCTGGGCGGCGTGAAGTGGGACACTCAATGCTCCGATTCCGAGGCGGCTGCCTTGGTACACCGCGCAATTGAGCTGGGAGTCAACACGTTCGACACCGCCTTCATCTACGGCGAGGGCGAGAGCGAGCGCAAGCTGGGCATCGCGCTTGAGGGCATTCGCCACAAGGTGTGGATCAACACCAAGATCATCGACCGCACCTATGATGGCGCCATGAAGCAGATGGAGACCTCGATGAAGCGCCTCCGAACGGACTATGTGGACCTGATGTTCGTTCATTCGGTGGACAGCGAGGAGCAGTACCACGAGATTGTATCGCCGAACAGCGTGGTGAAGGCCATCCTGGAAATGAAGGCGGCGGGCCGCGTGGGCCACATCGGCGTCTCCGGCCACTGGGTGAAGCACGTGATGGAGCGAATCATTCAGGAGGTCGATTTCGAGGCGGTACTCTGCCCCGTGGGCCTCTTTAACTCGGCCTACAACTATCGATTTGTAGACAATGTGCTGCCCGTTGCCCGCAAGCGCGACATGGCGGTGCTCGGGATGAAGGTCTATGGCGCTGGGCGAGTGCAGCACGCGCGGAGCGTGGCGCCGTACCTGCGATACAGCCTGCACCAAGATGTGGACACCTGCGTGATAGGGTGCGACAGCATCGCTCAGCTCGAGGAGACTGTGGGCATCATCAAGAGCGAGCCGCCGCCGCTGACGAGCAGCGAGATGGACGATCTGGTTCCGGAAGCGCTGCGAGTAACCCAGCAGTTCGAAGGCGGAGAGTTCAACTGGGTGAGCCACTACCTGGAGGCTCCCCGTTAGTTGAGCCGAGATGTGCGCTCGGACGTATCGCGGCATCTGCCTGTCTGGAACGGCATTCGAGTGCCAATTGGCATGGGCTGCGCCACGATTGGTGCGAGGGCGGATGCGTCGGGGCATCGCGAGATCGCCGCGGTGCTCGACCTGGCGTATGAGCGTGGCCTGCGGGTGTTCGACACCGCGGCTGCTTACGGCGGGTCCGAGTATCGGGTGGGTGAGTTCCTGCGCAGGGTGGA
>VFKD01000202.1 GCA_009885735.1 bacterium | reverse complement strand
GGGTAGAGGCCCATGAAGCGCTCGAGTCCGGCCGAGTAGGTGTCCTGCAGTTCATGGTGGGGTTCAGTCAGTTCAGCGGTGGGCGCAAACCGCAGCGCGTCGTTCCAATCCCGGCACACCCCGAGCCCCACTGCAGCGGCCATTGCTGCGCCGGCGGAGGTGCCTCCAGAGAGGTTCGCCATGGACCGAATGGGGATTCCATAAACCTCCGCCAGAAGCGTGCGCAGGAGTTCGGACCTCATGCCGCCTCCTAGTCCTCGAATCTCGGCGGGGTGCGATCCCAGCCGCCGAAACTCTTGGAGAATGCTCCCTAACGCATACGCGACACCCTCGTAGACCGAGCGTGCAATGTGCGCCTTTCCATGGTCGGGCCGAAGGCCGATAAGCACTCCGCGTGCGGCGGCATCCCAGATGGGCGATCGCTCTCCCTGCAGATAGGGGAGGAACACGAGTCCGTTCGCGCCTGACTCAACGGACGCGGCAGCGGTCTCCATCCTTGCCTGTCCTGTGCTGCCGAAGAGGAGTTGCTTGACCCAATCGATGCTGACTCCGGAGGATTGAGATGTGCCATAACGCACGAACTGGCTTGGCGCTAGGCCGATGAAGGTGGAGAGGCGCATCTCGGGGTCGGGCTGATAACTGGGTAGGACCTCCGCCAGCCAGCTTGTGCCTCCCAAGCAGTGGTAGGCCGCCCCTGGCGCAATGGCCCCCGCGCCTGCGGTGGCGCAAGCGCCGTCGCCTCCGCCCTGCACGACGGGAGTACCAGCGGGAATCTCCATGGCCCTCGCCGCTTCCGCCGAAACACTCCCGACTAGGGAGGTGGATGGCAGCACCTCCGGCATCATCGTCGGCGAGGCGCCTGCCGCAGAAAGAATTGGATCGCTCCATCGTCGAGCCTCCAGGTCATAGAGACTCGTGAGGGATGCGTCAGACGAATCGGTTATGCCCCATCTTCCTGTGAGCTTGCCCGCGATGTAGTCCTTCGCTTGAATGCACCAAGAAGCCGATGCAACGGACTCCGGCTCGTGCCGTGCCAGCCAAGCCAGCTTTGCAAGCGTGAAGTAGGGCGCCAGCCGGTTTCCGGTGGTGCGGTAGACCCACGTGGGGTCAAGCTCAGCAGCGAGCTGCGGGCACATGGCTTCGCCGCGCAGGTCCGCATGGATGAGCGCGGGCCGAATCGAATTGCCGCTGCGGTCCACCAACACACAGCCGTTCATCATGCCCGACAGCCCGATGCCTGCGATCTCGGCGCCCCTCGCAGCACGCCTACGCACCATACGGCGAACGCAAACACATGCCGCGCCCCACCAGTCGTCTGGACTCTGCTCTGCATAGCCCGGCTGACGAGTGGATGTGGCGTAGGCGATCGAATATTCAGCCATTAGCCTTCCATCTGTGCGGAAGAGGCATGCCTTTAGGCCGGTCGTCCCGATGTCGAGCGCCAGAATGCACTCTACGTTAGGCATCGGTGCGTCGCTCCGGATCGCAGATCATTGCGAACATCCTTTCTCCAATTCTGCCCACTACAACGACTACTTCTCGATTGCCATAGCTCTTGAGTTCTTTCAGGAGGACTACAGGGTCAATCTGCACCCCTCTCTTCTTTACCACTTGGCAGCGGGCCTTGAGCGACCTCAGCACCTCGTTGATGCGCCGCGGAGCAATCGTCGTGGTCTCGATGAGTCGGTATGCTCTGGCAAAAGGAGTGACATGAAGGTCATGAGACGTAATATAGCCGTCGGCGGCGGAGAGCATCAAGCCTCCAAAGCGTTCGGCCAGCGCTGGGACCAATCCAGAGCGGGCTACGGCCGGGTCCGGGTCATATAGCCAATCCTGCGGAGCACTGAAGTCAATGTGCGGACTTACACCGTCATCTGAAATCGTCGCGCCGCTCGGAAGAATCGTTGCGGTGCGCTTTGCCAACGGACCCACATCACCATACCAAAGCACCGCCTCGCGGCATTCGCCTTCCACCGAGACGTGCTCAACTCGGGCGTCGCGGGCAAGCTCTAGCTTGCGCAGATCCAGTGCAGGCGAGAGCTTCACCGCGAGGCTGGGTACATGGCGCAGAATTTCCGTCACGAAATCCAAGGGCGGATTGAATTCGTCCGGCTCGAGAGTTCGGCGCCCGCCAGACCTCCTAGACGGATCGAAGACCGCCATTCCCGTTCCCATTCGCAGCTTTGTGACGTCGGAGCACGCCACGCGACCATTGCCGACGAGACCCAAAGCCTCTAGGTTGAGATGTGCTGCCGCTGCGCCGCCAGGGGAACTGTCGATGCCGTACGCTGGACCTCGCCTCGCAAGCTCGATCAAGTCACCGCCGATGCCGCAGCACAGGTCGAGCACCGCCTCTCCGGGCGGAAAGTAGGCGGCACGGTGGCGAGCAGCTTCCGTTCCGGACGACTGCTCGTATCCCTCGCGGTTCAAGAACATGCGCGGACCATCGGCAAACTTGCCGGCGGCCTTCGTCCGTAGGTCCAGAAGACTCATGGCGGCTTCCACGGCGCCTGACGGGTATGCAGGTCGAAGCTCCAATAGGCGCAAGCGTGGTTCGTTTGCTCGCTGATGCAGCACATCTAGGAGGCCGCAGCCCTCCGCGGATGCCAAGAAGCGCAGGATGGCAGGGTCGGCGAGGCGATCGTGAGCGGCGTCTCCCGCTATTGGAAGCTCGGCGTTAAGAGGAGATCGCCCGCATTGCGGGGGTTCATCTTGCCCTCGTGATAGGGCTTCCCGCCGTCATCCTTGCCGTTTGGTCCAACGCTGTAGAGCTTATACCCCGAGGCAGTTGGCGAGTAGACGAAGGGCTGTCCAGAGAAGGGGTCAAATGTTTGGCTGGTCCGCAACTCCGCAAGTGAGACCGGATATCGGCCTGTCTCCCCTTTGCGGGCGGCGAGAAGGAGGGCAGTGAGCATAAGGCGAGAGCGAGCCTGCACGTAATAGTAACGGATGAAGTGCTGTCCGATAGAGCTGGACGATAGTGTGTCGTCTGCCTGCAGAGTAAAGAAGGCAGCAGGCTGCGCAGGCGGAGTGAGCTTGCTGAAGGGCTTATTGGCGTTGCTCTCCCAGGCCTCCAAGTATGACGACAAGGCTGCCGCCGCTGGGCTCTTGGGCGTCATCAGGTGCTTCCACTCCAGGTCAGAACTTGGCAGATTCAGCCGGAATCCTCTCGTCGTACCTGGGGTTACGGTCTCCTTGAACATGTTCAGGCGAACTTCACGCTCGTTGCGTATGTAGGTAGCCAGCGGACTCGCGGACTCCATAATGTCGGCGAGTAGTCCGGCGGCCTCTCGGGCCTGAGCAGGAGTAAGCTTCTGGAGTATCTCTGGAAATGCCCGAAATACAGCAACATATGAAAGATACCTTGAAGTGAGGTGGACCGTAGCTCCATCGCGGCTGATGGCCTCGCTGAACTCGGCTCCGTGCATCAAGTAGCGTATAGCTTCGGCGGAATTCGTGGAAGAGGTTTGCCGCGCAGCAAGAGCCAATAGACGCGTGACGTTTGGGTATTCAATCGCTCGCACCGTATCTACACCTGGTCGAAGATCCACAACGACGCTTGGCTTGCCCGTTAGCGCGGCCAGCTTCGCCAGAAGCGGGGCATTGTCAGAAACAAGGCGTCTCTGGTCCTCGGCGGAGGGAGCTGGACCGCGAGACACCATAGAGAGAGCGCCTCCTCCGACAACTGTCCTCACGAGGCTCACATACTCAGTGTGATGGTTGTCAGCGGGCGGGGCAGGCCGAGGGTTAATCTTGAGTTCCCCAACCTGGTTGCGGCTCCAAACCAGGCCTCCGAATCCGCTGTATGCGAGGAGCGCGATGAGGAATATTGTCGCGGCGATCCGCGCAAGCGCTCGCACTATGCCGGCCCGTTACTCAAGGTTTCGTTACTTGTCTTCAAATCTCTTCTTGTTCTTGTTGGTCTCGGGAAGGTCGTTCTGCTCAGGCTCGGCAGGCTTGGTGACGTTGGTTGCGGCTCGAACCTGACCAATGTATGACAATACGCTGATAGCAATTGTCAGCATCGCTAGGGCGACCAGGACCACCTGCCAGGTCTTCATCTTTGGTTCGGCTCGCTTTGCAGCCGTTCGTGAGTTCATTCAGTTCCTCCCTAACGGAAACTTCATAGAAGAGCGGCGCCCAACTCGCCAACATTGAGACCGAGTTGGGCGCCGCCAAATTACGGCGCACAAGACCTGCAGATTAGTCTGCGTAGCGTGTCCACTGGCTCGGCAGTGACTTCCTTTGGAACTTTGCATGACCATCAATGAACATGGTGTTGAAGCCCGCAGTGTGGCGCTTTGCGACGCGTCCGCGCTTCTCGCCGTTGATGGTGCAGCTTGTGGAGGTGGTGATGCCGCGAACGTCCGTCACCACATCCGTGTCACGCGGATAGCGGAATATTGCGGCGGTGCTGCTCTGGGCATTGTCGTTTCCGCAGTTCGCGCTGCCGTCCACAAGAGCGATAGTTGTGGCTGCTTCCTCGATCTCCGCATCGCTGGCGCCGAAGTCCATCACCGTGTCGTCAATCTCTGGGATGTATACGGAGCCCTTGAGCATTCCATGGTAGCAGTAGTTGCCGGTTGTGTCCGTACACCATCCAGCTGCAGAGTTGTACCCCTCATTATAGAGGTAGCCCATCGACCATGGTCGGGCAGTTCCGCCCAGCGCGGGAGAGCCATAGAGCGAGATGATTGGAGCACACCCGTCTCGACCGGAGTTGGTGAGAACGAACTTGCGCCCTGCTGCACTTGGACATGCGACTAACTGCACGGTCTTGATATACGGGTTGACGAGATCTGCCCATATCAGGTGCGGGCACTGCTGCCACGTGTTCGGGTACGAGTACGAACCAACGTGGTTTTCGTCATAATCTCCCGAGTACATCAGGAAGGCAAGTCCCATCTGCTTCACGTTGCTCAGGCAGGATGTTGCTCGCGCCTTCTCGCGAGCTTGCGCAAACACGGGGAAAAGAATTGCGGCGAGGATCGCGATAATCGCGATGACGACGAGGAGCTCGATCAACGTAAAGGCATTTTTCTTACGATGCATCTTGTTTCTCCTTCGAAAGTGAATTGCACCCGCCAGTCGTGGCCCCGTCGTTGCGAGGCCGAGATATATTTCCGGATACTAACACTACTAGGCAATTGTGTCAAGATGAACATATGTTCACTTCTGCACTGTGAACTCTGGCCCAGAGAATGGTTTGCAGCTCTTATGCCGCCTCCACCGCCTGATCGCCCAGGAGGCTGCGAAGCCGCTCCCGAAGTCCGGCGCTAGGCTCCACTTGAAGTCCCGACACCAGCGTTCGGACTCGTAGGCCATACGGCACATGAAGAAACACCTTCGCCCGTCCGGGCGACAGCTCGAGCTGCGCCTTCAGCTGTGCCAGACGTCCAGAGTGCGCCCTATCAATGCGAATGTGCAGGTCGCTCGCGCCAGCACCCTCCGTGCGTTTTCCCACGCTCAGCGAGGTAACTGAGTCCGCCAGAATCTCTACGTTGCGCTCGCCGTCTTCGCTCTCTACAAGGCGGTCGCGGTGAGAGCAGCGGCCTCGAACCACCACGAGGTTGTCCGCCAGGACTGCAGCCTCGGCCTCCCGGAAGACGGACGGAAAGATGGTGACCACAATCGGACCTGTCAGGTCCTCCACCGTGATGAAGGCCATCGGTTCATTGTTCTTCTTCGATCGGAAGGGCTTCACGGTTGAGATCATTCCGGCTATGACAACTTGCTCGCGATCCGGGGCCTCGCGAACCTGACTGATGGACATCGCGCCGACCCTGGCAATCTCCTCCGCATGCTTCTCGAGTGGATGACCGGAAAGGAAGAAGCCGAGAAGCTCCTTCTCCTTCGCAAGGCGCTGCTCGGGCGAGTAGTCTGCAATGCCTGAAATTCGTTCGCTAACGACGGCCACTTGCTCGCTCTGGCCTGGTTCTCCGAAGAGACTTGCCTGCCCAACCTCCTTGTCGCGCTTGGCGCGCGCGGCGGCATCCAGCGCGGCGTCTATTCTCTGGCAGAGGGCTTTGCGGTTGGAACCGAACGCATCACATGCGCTGCTGTGAATCAACGCCTCCAGGGTAGCCTTGCCAAGGACCGCTGCATTCTGAGTCCGAATGCAGAGGTCCTCAAGTGACGCAAACTCGCCTTCGGCACGGGCTGCCACGATGGCTTCAACCGCAGATCTCCCCACGTTCTTGATTCCCACGAGTCCGAACCTCACCGCGCCGGCCTCCGCCGTGAAGTCCACCGCCGAGAGGTTAATGTCCGGCCTAAGGATGGTAAGGCCCATCCGCTTGCATTCATCAAGGGCTATGGCTATCTTGTCCGGCTTGTCGATATAGCACGAGAGTAGGGCGGCCATATAGTCAACTGGGAAGTTTGCCTTCAGGTAGGCAGTCTGATAAGCGATCATCGCATAGCAAACGGCGTGAGCCTTGTTGAAGGCGTAGCCGGCGAAGGGCTCGATGAGGTCGAATATCTC
>VFKD01000196.1 GCA_009885735.1 bacterium | reverse complement strand
GGCCCATCGCAAGCGGAAGGCTTCCTTCGAGGGTCGCAGGCACGGCGGCTCTCTTTCTCGCCGCAGGCGGCTCGGTACTAGGCTTCGCGTTCGGCGTGCGGTTCGGCGTGGTTGTGCTGCTCTATATCGGCCTGCAGCTTGCCTACACGTTCTCGCTCAAGTACATTGTGCTTGTTGACGTGTTTGCCATAGCCGCAGGGTTCGTGCTCCGAGCAATGGCGGGCGCCTACGCCATCGGCGTGCCAAACTCGCTCTGGCTGCTCGTCTGCACGCTGCAACTTGCCCTGTTCTTGGGATTCGGCAAGCGCCGAAATGAGCTTATCGTGCTGGAGGAGAACGCGGGGAGCCACCGCAAGGCGCTGGAGGGCTACCGAATGGGTCTCCTCGACCAACTCATCAGCATCGTGCTTGCGGGATTGGTTGTATCCTATGCGGTCTACACTATTATGTCGCCTACTGCGGTGAAACATCCCATGCTGGTGATGACGCTGCCAAATGTGATGTACGGAATCTTCCGATACCTCTATCTGATTCAGGTCGAGAACAAGGGCGGCAGCCCAGAGACCATACTGCTGGAGGACCGGCCCATGCAGGTCAACCTTGTGCTGTGGCTGGTGGAGGTCGTGTTGGCATTTAAGCTCCTTGGGAATGTGCAGCTATGAGAGTCTTGGTGACAGGCGCAAACGGCATGCTGGGCAAGGATGTCGTCTCGGCTCTCGCCGAGACCGGCAATGAGCCTATTGCCACCTCGCGTGCGCCCAGCGAGTACACTGTGGACGTGACGAACGTGGCATCGATTCAGGACGCCGTGTCGCGGTTTGAGCCCGAGGTGGTCATCCACTGTGCGGCCTACACGAAGGTAGACCAGGCGGAAACAGATGCGGACGAGGCATTTAGAGTAAACGAACAGGGCGCCGCGAATGTTGCTTCGGTGTGTGCCGAGCGTGGCATACCTATCTGTGCGGTAAGTACGGACTTCGTGTTTGACGGCGCCAAATCGATTCCCTATCGCGAATCGGACCCAGTGAATCCATTGGGAGCCTATGGCGCGTCAAAGCTGGGCGGTGAACACTCTGTTCGAACGTCCGGCGCTAAGCATTGGATTGTTCGGACCGCGTGGCTCTACGGAGTGGGAGGCAAGTGCTTCCCGGACACCATTCTGAAAGCGATCGAGGCAGACCCGAAGCGCACACTGCGTGTGGTTGCCGACCAAGTTGGAAGCCCGACATACACGGCCGACCTCGCGGCGGCGCTGGTCGAGATGGTCAGTGGTATGACGTTCGGGACGTATCACCTGGTGAATTCCGGCCAAGCCACATGGCATGAACTGGCATGCGCCGCACTCGCAGAAGCAGGATTCGACCCAGGCCAAGTGCAGCCGATCGCCACAAGAGACTGGCCGACTCCTGCAGCTCGACCAGCCTACTCTGTGCTAGGGACGGCCTCGTGGGAGAGTCAAGGGAAGTCGCCTTTGCGTCCATGGCGCACGGCCTTGGCGAGTTATGTCAAGGCGAGAGGATCTAGATGAGAACCACAAAGATAATGATGTCGGTCGGCGCAGTCGTTTTGGCAGTTGGTGCGTTGGCTGACCGAACTCCGGATTTCGCGCGCACGCTCACGCTGAATCTGGGGATGCAGGGCCGAGTGATGTGGATAGATGCCTCGGCCAACATCGATAGGATCACAACTCTAGAGGGTGTACGAGACATTGTAGCTCGATGCAAGCAGGCTCGGCTGACAACTCTGGTGATCGACGTCAAGCCGGTGAGTGGTCAGGTGCTCTACCCAAGCGAACTTGCTGAACGCATGCGAGTTTGGAAGGGCAAGGCGGTTCCAGACTTCGATGTCTTGGGCGCTTTCGTAGAAGAAGGGCACAAAGCGGGCCTCGAGGTGACCGCTGCCTTCAACGTGTTCAGCGAAGGGCATAAACACTTCAGTGTAGGGCTCGCCTATCGCAACCTAGCGTGGCAATCGGTCGCGTACGTGGTAGATCGCGCCCTCCTTGCATCTGGAGGCGCACGCCTGCGGATCCGGAGCTTTGACGAGCCGGAGGACGCATCGCGAGCCACGGTCTATGCAGACGGCTATGTTCAACAGGCGTCTGCAAAGGCAGGCGAACGAGTCGTCGTGGCGCTTGATGCCGACCGGCGAGTCGCCGGCATCTTAGATGCGGCTCTGCTCGGTGATGAGCCCATGGTAGCGCCGGACAATGGGTTTCTGCTGTCCCTTCAAGGTGGATCGATGGATTGGGCGGGCCGATACCTGCGAGCAGGGGACCGGACCCAGTTCGAGGCGGTCGGCAGGCGAATTCGCGGCACTGATGCCTCGTCCGAAAAGGTTGCCGCCTTTGTCAGCCCGCTTCACCCGGCCGCCAGGGCCTATCAGATATCCCTCATGCAAGAGGTGGCTAGGAAGTATCCTGTGGACGGCATCGTCTTCGACCGAATGCGGTTTGCGAACCTCCACAACGACTTTGGCGACGCTGCTAGGTCTGCGTTCGAACGCTGGCTCGGCAAGCCGGTATCGCGCTGGCCGGAAGACGTTGTGCAGTTCAATCGCCTTCCTGGTGAGCCAATCAAGAGAGGACGCTATTTCAGGCAGTGGCTCGAGTTTCGGGCTAGGGTCATCCGAGAGTTCGTTCGAGATGCAACCGAGGCGATACGCTCCGTTCGGCCCGGTGTTCAATTCGGCGCGTACGTCGGATCATGGTTTACAGAGTACTATGGAGTTGGGGTGAACTGGGCGAGCGAAAAGTTCGCGGTTCGCACCGGGTGGGCGTCGGACGACTACAACGAAGCGGGCTATTGCGAGTTTCTGGATTGGCTCAGCACGGGGTGCTACTACTCCGTCCCAACAAGAGCCGAGGCCGTGGCCAACGGCACGGACGATGGAGGAACCGTCGAGGCTGCCGCGGAACTCTCAACCGCTGTAGTGGCAAACGCAACCCCAATCTATGCGGGCCTATATGCGCTAAACTATGTGGGTAATCCGGAAGGATTCAGCCGCGCAATCGAGACGGCCGCTCGTCGGTCGCAGGGCGTAATGATCTTTGACCTGTCGTACATATACGACTATGGTTGGTGGAGTATCCTCGAACGTGCATTTGCTCAGCCATCGCAGCCGCCGCATCGAGCCCTCGGCATCACCGCGCAGCTTCGCGGCGCTCACGACCGGGTTCGCAATCCTCTGGAGAGCAACGGCGCTGGTTCTCAGCTGCCTCTCGTGCCTTACCAGCCAGGGGGCGGTTAGCGCGCAAGCGCCCGCGGCTGCCTACCAGCTTCGCATCTCCAACACGCTCTATGGACCCGTTGAAGTGAGCCTGGACTCTGGAAGCACTTGGAAACTCATCGCGCGAGTGGTGCGTCCTGCCATCGCCGTCTCGCCGGCCGGTGGCAGCGAGAAGCCTGGTGTAGAGCGGTCCTCCGCGCAGGGCGTCACGATCAGCCTGGGAGCAGGGCGGGCAGTGCGCGTGCTTCCAGACAGCCCAACCGCCCGCAAGAGCAAGGTTGGAATACTCCTTAATGTGCCAAACGGCTCGGCTGTGTTCAAGGACTTTGGACCGCCATCCGGTACGCAGATCGCCAGAAGGGTCGGGAGGTCGACTCTTCCAATTGACGGCTCCTATGTGCCTGCTGACGGTGATGTACTTACGGCCGACGTTACCCAAACTCGGCTCACCAAAGAGCAGCTCGAACGATACTCAGCAGACGCTGTAGTACGGTATCGAGAAGCTGCCTTCGCAAGACTGCGGGCGGACGGGCGTGAGCCTGTGTCAGGCAAGCTCACACTGAGCGCGAATCTCGCCAGTGGCGAGAAACCTGCCGCCGTTACCTTCTCGGTCGACTTTTCCATCAACTCGATGATGAACACGGGACCATATAAGGTCTCGATCAACACCCGGGAATTGGCCGATGGCGACCACGTGGTAGAGGTCAGGGCCCTCGACCGAACTAGCGCCGTCATAAGCAGTTCTCGGCGCCTCGTCGTGGTCAAGAACTCGCCCCAAGCGCCTTGAAGCGCTCTCCCCAAAAAGACGAAATCGTTCGCGCGCTCGGCCCAGGAGGCCCGCTGTCGACGATCCTAGATACCTACGAGTACCGCGATGAGCAACTCCACGCCGCACAGGCCGTAATGAAGTCCGTCAAGTCCAAGCTCCCACTTCTCCTTGAGGCAGGAACTGGAGTAGGCAAGACCCTCGCCTATCTCGTGCCGGCTCTTGTCGCAATCTCGCAAGGCAAGCGCGTTGTGGTCTCCACCTACACTCTCAATCTACAGTCGCAGCTCATCGAGAAGGACATCCCTCTCGCGCTCTCCCTCATGCCCGAGATAAAGGTGGAGGTTGCCCTGCTTAAGGGCAGAGGGAACTACCTCTGCCTCCAGGACCTGGATGCCGCCGAGGGAGATCTGTTGCAGTCTGTAGACCCTCACTTGCGCGAGGTAAAGAAGTGGGCAAGACGAACGCAGTCCGGCGACGTTTCGGAACTGCCCTTTAGGTACGCCTACTGGTCGGACGTGGCGGCGAACATCGATAGCTGCCGGCACCAAGAGTGCCTGAGCTTCTCCAAATGCTTCTACTACCAAGCCAGGTTTCGAGCGGCGAAGGCGAACCTGGTCGTAGTGAATCACTCGCTCTACCTGCATTACTTGGCAGGCACGACGGATGACGAGGACAAGCGTCTGCTTCCGGAGCACGACATCGTGGTCTTTGATGAAGCACACCACCTTGAGGACGTGGCGACGGACGTATTTGGTGTGGAGGTAGCCTCGCGGGACGTGAGTCGACTAAGCGACAGGCTCCGCCGAATCAAGGGAGTGGACATCAATCCAGACCGCCTTGCCTCGCTGGATGAGACAAGCAGGGAGCTGTTCGCTCTGTTCAATGCAGACCGCAACGAGTATTTCTTCGATGACGTGCTGACCGCGGAACACCACGTTCGCCTCAAGGACATCGGCACGAGGCTTTGCGTGGGCCTCAAGGAGACGGAGGCCGAGATTGCAGTGGCCACTCGCGAGGCGGATGTCTCCTCCAAGGACCGTCTTGAGGGTTATGCCAAGTATGCCATTCGGCTTCGAGAGCATATTGAGGTGCTTCTGTTCAACCCGGACCCTGGGGCCATTCGATGGGGCGACCGGTCGATGCCGAGCGGAAGAGGGCAATACGCCAGGGCTGCCGAAGCGATAACCACTCTCTATCACACTCCGATCTCAGTGGCCCCCGCGCTGAGGAATCTACTCTGGGCAAGTGAGCGTACCGTAGTGCTCTGCTCAGCAACACTCGCAAACTCAGGTGGATTCGCCTATGTTCGGGATAGGCTGGGAGTGCCGGAGAAAGCAGAGGAGGCGGTCATCGGATCTCCTTTCAACTACAAGCGGCAGGCAATGCTCTACGTCCCGCACGAGATGCCTACGCCGCCCAAAGTGCCGAGCGAGAGCTACACCGATCGCGCAGTGGAGGTCATCGAACGGGTTGTTGCGCTAACGGAAGGTCGGGCATTCATGCTCTTCACTTCCCGGAGAATGCTGGAGGAGGTCTACGCGCGTCTTGCTCCGGTGTCGCCCTTTCCACTGCTTCGGCAGGGCGATGCTCCGGCGCCCGCGCTGCTCGAGAAGTTCCGGCAGAGCCCAAACGCCTGCCTCCTGGGAAACCAGACCTTCTGGGAAGGCGTGGACGTGCAGGGAGCCGCATTGAGCTGCGTCATCATCGACCGCATTCCCTTCGCGGTTCCAAATAGTCCCATCACCCGAGCACGCACAAATCGGATCAAGGATGAGGGCGGAGATTGGTTTCGAGACTTCAGCATTCCGCAGGCCCAGATTCGCCTAAAGCAGGGATTTGGCAGGCTTGTACGGACCAAGACAGACTGCGGCATCGTTTGTGTATTGGACTCCCGCCTCATACAACAAGATTACGGCGCGGAGTTCGTGCGCTACTTGCCGCCCGCTTCGAGGGCGAGCAAATGGGCCCGAGTCGAGGCATTCTGGAAGGGACTTCAACAATCACCGGAGGGCGAAGAAGCAGCAGATGGATAGAGAGCATGTGATGGTGCGGACGGACACCTGGCTGAGATCGCGGGTTGAGAGGCTGTGGAGCCTCTATTTCGCGGATTCACCCCAGGGCCTGCCGATCCGAGTTCGATTCGGATCTCGTGCCCTCTATCGCTATGGGAGCATAGCTCAACGCAAGGGCGCAAGCCTCATCACCATCAATGGGCTGATGAGGTACGAGGAGGTTCCCGAATGGGTGGTCGACTCGGTGCTCGCGCATGAGCTTGTGCACTATGTTCAAGGCTTTGGATCGGGCCTACCGAAGACTGTGCGATACCCGCACCGTGGGGGTGTCATCCAGCGGGAGCTGGCCCAGCGTGACTTGGCGGACCTGGAGGTTCGTGGAGATGAGTGGCTGGCGACTAACTGGAAGGCGCACTTTGCTCGGTATGCGCCGGACATTCTCGCGGCAAAGCAGATGCGCGCAGAGTCGTCCGGAGATGTCTGGCGCGATTGGCTCGATAGGCCTGGATTGCGTACTGCCAACCATATAGCAACGCTTTCGGAGCGGCTGGCGAACAACTGCGGGTTCACTGTCACACCGTTCCAAGTCGAGTGGCTGCACGCCGGATTGCGGCTTCGGAGCATGAGCACTTACGCCCCGAAGGCAGGCGCTGTCAGGCTCCACGGCCTGCTGGCGGACAGACGAGTCCCAGATTATGTCGTGGATCTCCAGGTTCTCTACTGGCTAGGCTACACCGTCGCTGGGTCTAGCCCCCATGCGATCTTTGCGTGGATGAAACTTGTGCGTCCTCAATTCGACGGCGCCAAGCCGGATAGATGGGCACGGACTACGTGGCCGAAGTTCCTTGAGAGGGAGCATCCTTTGCGCCGCCTGCGGGTGGTCCAAAAATAGTTTTCCGGATTCCCCTCGGCTTTCAGAGTATCCAGGAAAGTCGAATCAAATCATCCGGGACACGGTTCCGGACAAGGGGGAAGACAGATGTCTCTGCTAAACATTGATCCGGTCTCCGCAGTGCGATCACCGAGGCCTGGCCGCGCAACAATGGACGCCGTCGCCGAGGAGGCTCCGCGCCTTCGCACCGTGGAAGGCGCTCCGTCGTATCGAGAGCCGTCTATCTCTCCAAGGCGCATGCCCGAGAGCATCTCGAAGTATCTCATTCGCATGCAGGGTGGCAAGGAGTATCTCCCGGCGGCCTACAGGCTGGTCTGGTTTCGAGATGAGTGCCCGGACTGGGGCATCAGCACTCAGCTCCTCGAGGGTGGGCACGAGCCTGGATTCGCCACGGTGCAAGCCATGGTCATCAACCCGGAAGGGCGCATCATCGCGTCGGGAATCAAGACGGAGACCAAGACAGACTTTCCCGCTGGGTGGGTGGAGAAGGCCGAGACGGGCGCAATCTCACGTGCGCTTGCAGTAGCTGGTTTCGGGACGCAGTTTTCACCGGAGCTGGATGATCAGAACTCCGCAGGCGACCGGGCGGGGCTGCGCGCACCGCGCACCGCACGCTCCGCTCCGGCGCCCGCATCTGATGCCTGGGAGGGTCCCGGTCTCTGCCCGCACTGCCATGCCCCGGCAGGACGAAGGCACGGAAAGCCCTGCGTTGCCGTCTAGAAGTGTCGACTAGGACAAAAGAGAAAACCGCGAGGCCCAAGGGAGGCCTCGCGGAGCCCGGCGTATCGTAGCTGCCTCGCGCGCTGGTGAGGGGTTCGACTGCGCCACGGCTAGTATGCTGATTGAGCATATCTAAGGTACCGCGGCTGCGTTAATGGGCTGTTAATGCTGGATTAAGCTCTCGTTAACAGCCGGAGTGCGCTATCCTGCATTGTTCACATTGCTCGTGAAGGCGGTACATACCGTCAAACCGTCATTCCCGCATAGCCTGCCCCGTTACGAACTTAAACGGGGTCCTTAGCGGGAATCCAGGCCTGTTCCGTTACGCCCCTAAACGGGGTTCGCCCTCGTGACTCCTGCTTTCGCAGGAACGATGGCAGACCGCAGGCATGTTCATGACTAGCGAGGCTCTGCCTCAGACCGACGAGTTGTACCGGTGAAGGTATGCGGTCGAAGGGAATTAAGGCTCCGGCCTCGCATACGT
>VFKD01000549.1 GCA_009885735.1 bacterium | reverse complement strand
GCCCCGAGATGTAGAGAGTGTTTCCGTCTTTGCGGAACATCGAGAGCGGAAGGACGTGCTTGGTCTGTCCCTCTGCCATGGGATACTTGCTGGGCATGTGAATCTCCTTGGCATAGTGGTCTAGCCTACCTTGCTCTGAAATCCACCACGTGGCCTTCGCGAACAAGGGCTGCCGGACACGATCGGGTCCATTCTATTACCGTCCGCAGGGAACGGCAGCCCATTGGCGCAAGGACCTTGTTCAACTGTCCGGATTCTGGCATACTAACCTGAGTGATGTACATCTTTGTGACCTGGTGAGAAACATTCGCACTCTAGCGATGGAAGGTCGTTTGCCATGGTGGAATCTACATTGGATCGCGTACTGGGTGATCTCGACCGGCTCAAACCTGACGAGTTGTCGCGTGTCCGCCGCGCGGTGGAGGCCAGAATGCCTCTCCATCAGCACGATGACGACAGAGAGGAGGCCTTCCTTACCGCCATGCTCGAGTGCGGGCTGATCTCGGAGATCAAACGGCCGGAGCGCAAGAGCAAACTTGATCGGCCTGGAGTTGACATCCACGGCAAACCGCTCTCGGAGACCATTGTTGAGGACCGCCGATAGTGAGAATGGTCTACTTCGCGGATACGAGCGCGTTGTGCAAGAGATACGTCAACGAATCTGGTTCAGCATGGCTTCGTGCTAGCGTAGATGCTGCGACCGGATGTCAGGTGATCATTGTGCGAACAACATCTGTTGAGATGATCGCCGCGATCACTCGGCGGCAGCGTGGCGGATCAATGAGCTCTGCAGACGCAGACACAGCGAGGAGGGACTTTCGGGCAGACCTTGCCTCGGACTACCAAGTGATTGAGGCAGCCCAGACGATCTGTGAACTAGCGATGGCCGTTGCCGAGAAACATGGGCTGAGGGGATACGACGCGATCCAACTTGCGGCGCTGCTGGAAGTGAACAAACTCAGAACATCGCTCGCTTTGGCGCCGGTCACGCTGCTGTCGGCAGATGGGGAGCTGAATATGGCAGCAATGGCTGAGGGCATTCGGATCGAGGACCCAAGGAACCATCCATAAGTCTTGACTGAACTCGCGTGTCGGCGCACGTTCCACTTGAATCAAGTTCCCGTACTAACTGTCCGCTGTTCCGCCCCATTCTGTCGCTATCCCCAAGGCCGCAGCAGCACCTTCCCGCACTGGCCCGTCAATTGAAGCTCGAACGCATCTTGAACCTCGCTCATCGGGAATGAGTGCGTGATGAACCTATCCAGCTTTGGGCCCAGGTCGCCAATCATCCGCATCATCGCAGGTACGAGGCCGCGATTGTAGTGCCACTGGCCCACGAGTGTCAGGCCCTTCCGGATCAGGTCGTTGCTCACGTTGACCGTCAGGTCCCCCGCTTCCCCCACAAATGCGATTTTGCCTCGCCTGCGCGTCGCATCTATCGCGAGTCGCTGGCCCGTGGCAATGCCCGAACAGTCGATGGCTGCGTCCACGCCCTCGCCATCCGTGAGGTCGAGAATGTGCCTGACCGCATCGGGATGCTCAGGATTCACCACGACATCGGCGCCAAGCTCCTTCGCGAGCCTGGCGCGATAAGGGTTGCTCTCAACGCCGATCACTCTCGCGCCGCGACACGCTCCGTTGATCACTCCGCCAAGCCCCACGGGGCCCAGCCCTGTGATGAGCACGGTGTCGTGCGCATCCACTCGCAGGGTCTCCATGGCGCCAAACGTGGGACCCAGCCCACAGCACGCGAGGCTCGCATGCTCCAGCGACACCTCGGGCGGCACAGGAGCAAGCAGCCAGTCCTGCTTGAGCAGGTATTGGGCATAGGTCGCGGTACCTGCCTCGCTGCCTGTAATAGCAAGGGGATTCACCAGATTCCGGCAGTGGATATACTCTCCGTTCAGGCAAAGTCTGCAAACTCCGCAAGGGTATTGCGGCATTACCACCACTCTGTCCCCGACCTTCACGCGGCCCGGCTGCGCAACCTCCACTACCTCGCCCCCAGCCTCGTGGCCAAGTCGATCCGTATTGGAGCCCGCCGAGTAAGCCTTGAATTCGGTACACATCGGCGCCACGAGAACCTTCACCACGGCGAAGTCCGCTCCCGCTCGGGGCATGGGCCGCTGCACCAATTCGCAAGCACTCTGCCCAGTGATTGCGACGACGTTCATCATGCTGCTCACAGATTCTCCCTCACTTGATCGCCCCCGTGTGCCGCACCTCGCTCCAGTCCGCCAGGCCGATCAGCGCTTTGCTCGCCTCGGTCGCCTCCGCTTCCCGGGCTGTACCCAAAGCTTGGAACAGATACCAGATCGGCTTTCTGCCCCCTGGATCGTCTTTGTCGTCCGGAAACCGTCGCAGCCCAATCCGCAAGCCGCCTTCGCCTCGGTTGTCCTGCCAGTTGTGATAGTGAAACATCTCGATGGTGGAGAGCGGCTTCATCTTGTTCCAGGCATAGGCCATTCCGGCAGCCTGTTCCGCGAGCGACTTTTCTGAGTAGTCCGGCGAGTTCAGCCCCTGCTCCGAAAGGTGGATGACCCTTGGCTTGCCCTTGTAGAAGTTGACGGGCATCCTGACCCAAGCATCCAGCACCTCCACGTTGTTGAAGGTCACTTTCGGCGTCTGGAAGGTGAAATCGACCTCTGTGTCTTCCCACACGCGCGGGTTAAAGAGGTCTTGCGGATACGGATGGAAGGCCATTGCCCAGTCGAAGTCACCCTCTGCCCTGGAGTGCCGAACCAGATCCTCCAAGAGATCCTTGCCCGCGTAACGGTTTCGCTCCGGCTTCAAGGTCCAGTGGTGCTCCAGCGAGATGAACGCCTTCGAATGCGAATCGTACTGACGTGCGATGAGGTAGATGGCCCTCATTGACCGATGGTAGAGGTCGAGGTAGGTCAGTTCCGTTTTCTCGCCCGCGTTCGTCCATATCCAGCCTGCGTTCACCTCGTTGTGCAGTATCCAGTGGTGGATGCGCCCATGCGCGCCATCTGGACGGCAGTAACGCTGGACGAGGTACTCCAGCGCCGCGGCATAGGCCTGCACTCCCTCGGCGGAAGTGAGATTCGGCATCACATAGATGCCCGCAGGGTCCGCGTCCGGATGCGCCAGGAGTGCGCCCATGGCCGGGTCGGCCGTGGAGGAAGCCTGGTGAACCAGAAGAATTGCCGAAACCACGATGTGCCGCTTTGCAGCCTCTGTCATGGCGAAGTCGAGGCTGCGAACGTATCCCATGTCTGCGAACCACGTCCTGCCGCCATACTTGAACGGCTCCCTGCCTGGACCGTCCGTGGTCCATAGAAGGCTCGAAACCATGATGTTGACCGTAACGGCTGAGATGTCCAGGTCCGCCAGATCGCTCAGCGGCCTGCCTTGCCCCAGCGCGCCGACACCCTTGCGCGTGCGTGGCTTCTCCTCCGGCAGCGTTCCCTTCGCAGCGACGTCGTCTGCGTATCGAGCGTGGGATGCAAGGCGATACTTGCCGCGCACCTTCTTGAGAAGCGCCCACCTCGACAGAAGGCGATCGGCTGAACCTCCGCCGGATTCAACCCAGCGCGGGGCCGACGAGTGAAACACTCCTTTCGCGTCCGGCTTCACGGCTCCCACCACCGTGTAGGCGCCGACATCTGTCGCCACAGCATGCAGCGGCGCCTCGGCAAGGAAGAGGGGCTCCCGGTCGCGGCCCGTGGTACCGTCGATCCGAACCTTATCTGCCTCCACCTTCACTCGGGTGACGGTGGCAAAGAAGCGCTCGCCAAGGTATCGGCGCAAACCTACTTCGAGCCTGCGGTCCGCAGCGCGAACCGCTTCGCGGCGGCCAGCGAGCTTGGCCTCCTGCGCGGTCAGTCCGCGTAAAACCAGCCCACGAATGCGAATCCGCTTGCCCGCTCCCCTGCCGAAATCGATCCTCAGGAGCGACGGCGCGGCCGTCATTCCCTCAAACGCGGGTGCAAGGTCCACCGAGAACTTAGAGAAGCCCTCGCTGCGGCTCAGCCCAGGCGCCGGCACGCTGTGCAGCTCCGTAATCGGTGGTCCAACGAAAACCTGCATCGAGTCTGTCCCTGTGGACGAGAAGTACTCGAAGGCAAGGACGTGATGCCTCTTCGGGTCGAGCCCTGGGCCGATCTCGGCAGTAAACAGGTAGGGATCATCCCCCGTTGTCACGATCTCCGCCACTCCAGGCTCAGGATACGAAAGCGTGAGGTCGTGCGATTGAGCGGACGACAACTCCAGGGGAACCGACTCGGCTTGGCCGGGAAGGGCTGCGAGCATGGAACTGCCCGCAAGAACTATGAGTACGACAACGAGTGCGCTGGTCAATGGATGATGTTCCTTGATTCTGTTGGTCATTGATAGTGCCGTTCCCCAAGCACGGGCAATCGACCTGCCCGTAAGTTCGCAAAGGGTCTGTTGCCGAGCGTAGCGAACCTATGATTTGCAGCTCGCTACAGAATGTGGCACACGGAGGACGTTGGATGCCAATATCCACAGTTCGAGTCTCACACTCATTTCCAGCTGCGCTCGCGATCATGGTGGTCGTCTCACAGGTTGCGACCGGCTCAATCCCGTCGTTCGTACACCCACAACGGTCACCAAGTCAAATAATTGACATCTCCAAGTGTACCGTTGTGGTGCGCACCGGTGTACTGATGCCGGCCGAGAAGACGGCTGCTATGGTGCTCGTCGAGGAGGTCCGCAAACGGACGGGCCTCAAGTGGCGAATAGCTACCGAGTGGCCCGCGGATGGTTCCGCGATCGCGATTGGGGCAGTTACACCCCGTCCTGGGCAGCGAGGTCCAATCGTTCGCAGACAGTCGGAGCCAAATGCACCTGAGCAAAAGCCAGAGGGATTTCGCCTTGTGGCGCGGGCGTCGACAGAAGGTAAGCCGACCGTGTGGGTGCTCGGCAAGGATGCGCGCGGAACTCTCTATGGCGTGGGAGAACTTCTGCGGAACCTGAACTGGTCCAAGGGTCAAGCCACACTTCCCGCAGGACTCGACATCGCATCCGCGCCCGTGCAAGCGATTCGAGGGCACCAACTCGGCTACCGCCACACGGCCAACTCCTACGACGGATGGAACGAGTTTCAATATGAACAGTATATCCGGGAACTTGCCCTATTTGGCGTGAACGCCATCGAGAACATCCCGTTTCAGGATGAGCGCAAGAGCCCTCACATGCCGCTTCCCCGGGATGAGATGAACAGCAGGATGAGTGAAATCTGCGAGCGCTATGGGATGGACTACTGGGTGTGGGTCCCCGCTGATTTTGACCTGAAGGACGAGGTCCGACGGGCGGAGATGCTCCGCAAGCACGAAACGCTCTTCAAGGCGTGCGTGCGACTCGATGCCATCTTCTTCCCTGGAGGCGACCCTGGCAACAATCCTGCCGCCCTCGT
>VFKD01000321.1 GCA_009885735.1 bacterium | reverse complement strand
TTCTTCTCGCCGCACCTCGTGGGCCAGGTTTTCGTTGGAGTTCTGTTCAGCGTGCTCTTCGTCCCACAGTTTGGGCTGCTCAATCGCGCCCTCCACGGACTTACGTCGTTCATCCATCAGATTATCCCGGCCATTCAGGTTATGCCTCTGGACACGAAGTGGCTTGGGGATGCCTCGCTGGTGATGCCGGCGCTGGTGATCACCTCGCTCTGGATGTATGCGGGCTACAACATGATCTACTTTCTGGCCGCGCTGCAGTCGGTGGATCGCGAGCTCTATGAGGCAGCGGAGGTGGATGGCGCGAACAGCCTTCAGCAGTTTCGCGCGGTGACGCTGCCAGGCATCAAGCCGGTGGCCACTTTCGTGCTTGTGACCAGCACCATCGGCTCGTTCCAGCTCTTTGAACTGCCCTATAGCATGCTGAACAGCACGGCCGGACCAAACAAGTCCGGCCTGACCATCGTGATGTACCTCTACAACACCGGGTTTGTATCGGGCGATCTCGGCTATGCCTCTGCGGTAGGATGGGTGTTGGCGCTAGGCCTGCTCGTGGTGAGCCTTGCTCAGGTGCGCTTGGCAGGCGTGTTTCGGAGCGCGGATTGAGGGCTCGAGGCTGGGTTCGCGGAACGCGCTTCGGCGCGCACTTGCTGCTCGTGGCAGCGGCTGCGCTCACACTGGTGCCGCTCGTCTGGCTGCTCGCAGCTTCGCTCAAGGGCCCGGACGATCTGTTTAGCTACACTTTCTTCTCGCCGCGACCGACCCTGCACAACTTCAACGAGTTGTTCGCGAAGGTGCCGTTCGTACGCTACCTGATGAACAGCACGTTCCTCGCGGGAGTTGGGGTAACGGTTCAACTCTTCTTCTCATCATTAGCAGGGTTTGCGCTGGCGAAGTATGAGTTCAAGGGCAAGAAGGTGGTAATGGCGGTGATGCTCGCCACGATGATGATCCCAGGGCAGGTGCTGATGGCGCCACTCTATGAGCAGATCTTTAGGCTCGGCTTGGTAGACCGGTTCTCCGGTCTCATCATTCCTGGCGCGGTGAGCGTGTTCGGCATCTTCCTATTTCGGCAGGCGATTCTCCAAGTGCCGGACGAACTTCTGCAGGCTGCACGCATCGACGGCTGCACCGAGTTTCGCATCTACTGGGACGTAGTGATGCCGGTCTCGAGGCCTATCGTGGGCGCCTTCTGCCTCATGAGCTTCATGGCCTCCTGGAACAGCTTCCTCTGGCCGCAGATTATCTTGCACCAGAGCGAGCGCTTCACTCTTACCATTGCGCTCAATCAGCTTGTGGGCCTCTATCAGCAGCAATACGGAATGTTGATGGCCGGCACGCTGCTCTCTATTCTGCCGGTCGTCATCCTGTTTCTTGTCCTGCAGAAGGAGTTTGTCGCGGGCCTCACTGCGGGTGCAGTGAAGGGTTAGGCCGACTCTGCGCAGGATTGACGCGAGAGTCGTCGAACTCCTAGTTGTCGCTAGGTGCGCCACTTCGCAAACCCGTTCGCCCTGAGCGCGGCAATTCCGCTCATCCTGAGCCTGCCACAGCCGTATCGTGGCAGAGTCGAAGGACCGTATCGACGAGCAGTCGAAGGGTGCGGAGACAACTGACAGTCCCAATGTATTGCCCGTCCGAGGAGAAGTTAGCCGTGATACTCGATCTATTTCGCCTTGATGGCCGGGTCGCGCTCGTAACAGGCGCCGCGCGCGGCATCGGAGCGGCTATTGCAGGCGGTCTTGCGGAGGCTGGAGCGGACGTTGCACTCCTGGACGTCGGAGACTGCAATGAAACGTCCGATGCTATTACGGCGGCGGACCGCAGGTCTAGCGTGCTGAAGGTGGACCTCGGCGAACTGACCGAGCTTGGCGCGGACGGTGCGGTAAACGAGGTTGTGGGGGCTCTTGGCGGCATCGATATCTTGGTGAACAACGCCGGCATCATTCGCCGTGCCGATGCAGTTGACTACTCCGAGGCAGATTGGAACGCAGTCCTTCAAGTCAACCTGACGAGCGCCTTTCTGTTGGCTCAGGCCACCGCTCGGTACCTGATGCGGCATGGATCGGGCGGCAAGATTATCCAGATCGCTTCGATGCTCTCGTTTCAGGGTGGAGTTCGAGTGCCTGCTTATGCCGCAGCGAAGAGCGGCATCGCGGGCCTAACGCGCGCACTTGCCAACGAATGGGCGCCGCACG
>VFKD01000188.1 GCA_009885735.1 bacterium | reverse complement strand
ATCTTCTCGCGAGCATTGGCCTTGGGCTCGGAATGCTGGGTTTCTTACCGTGGGTGCTAGGAGCGGCCGGCGCATTCACGGCGCCCTCTTGCAGATTTGCCATCGCCATCCTCTCGGCGGGCGCCGTCATTCGCATTATCTGGGCAAAGCGGCCGATGTTCCGGGTTCGCCCAATCCTCTTGGCAGAAGATCCCGACCCATCGAGCCGCACCCCTCTGTGGGCTTGGTCACTCTTGGCGGTATGTGGGCTCTTCCTGGCCAGTGGGTTGTTTCGCGCGATGGACCCAATGGTCGATTACGACGGGCTCGCCTACCACGTGGCCGCCCCGAAGCAGTGGCTGCAGCTTGGTGGGCTCGTATCACTGCCCACGCAGCTTCACACGAACTGGCCGATGGGCCACGACCTGCTCAACGGGCTGCTCATCTCCGTGGCAGACCCATCTGCGTGCAAGGTGCTTGTCGCGCTCATTGCCGCACTCACCGCCGCTGCTGTATTCAGCGTCGGAACTCGCCTGGCGAACCCGAGTGTCGGCGCGGTTGCGTGCGCTGTCTACAGCACGCGCATTACCATGTCCAGCATCGCCTCCACCTCTGTCGAAGCGCCGCTGGCACTGCAGGCAATGCTCTCAATTCTCGTAGTAGTCGCCTGGCACGAAGATGACCGCCGCCCAGCGTCCCTGCTGGTCCTTGCCGGCATCTTCGCAGGCATCTGCTGCAGCATAAAGCTGAATGGACTACTGGTAATTTTGATGCCGGCCATCCTCGCCGCTGCTCTCAGCAACAAAGGACTCATGCATCGAGCAGGTGCTGCCGGCCTCATCCTTGCTCCCGCACTGGTGGTGGCCTCTCCCTGGTACATTCGATGCTGGCTAATCACGGGAAGCCCCTTCTTTCCCTTCGGCTACACCGTGCTGGGTGCGCGTGGCTGGTCCGCCGACGCTGCGGCCAACATTTCACTCTTCTTCAAGACGTTCGACCTGCCAGGCGCTACCGTCGCTGAAAGGCTGCAGCTCGGCACGCGACATGTGCTCAAATACGTCCTTATCACACCCATCCTCGTGGCGCTCCCTGCGCCCCGATGGGTGCGAGCATCCCTGCTGGCCGCAGGACTCTGCGCTATCGCCATGACCCTTTCAGCAGACATCGCCCGATTCCGCCTGCCCGCGCTAGCGGTCGCGTCACTTGGATTGGCATGGTGGGTAGTGCAGGTTGTACGAAAGTGGCCATGGACAGGCTGGGCGCTCACCGGAATGGCCGGATTTGCAATGCTGCCGATCGCATTCGGCGAGGTTGCCGGCTCGGCCGCATCGCTTGCAAGCGATAGTGTCCGCGCTGCTATTACTGAGAAGTATGTCAACAATCGCCAAGCATTCGAATGGGCAAACAAGAACCTGCCTGCAGGTGCAAAGGTCCTGTACGGTCCAGACAACCGTACTTTCTACCTATCGCGGCCTGTCTACTGGACATCAGAGCTCTATCAGCAGGCAATTCGCTTCGATACTCCGGAGCACTTCCAGGCGGACCTGGCGAAGCACAAGATCACGCATCTCATCTGGAACACGCCGCTCGTGAAGGACAACGCCATCGCGTTCGAAATCGCTGCCGGCTGGCGCAAGAACGAGATTCGACGAATTGATGAGCTCCGACGCAGGAGTAAGCTGCTCTACTCAGCGAATGGAGTGGAGTGCGTGCGAATCGTCCCCTAACGCGGCGCGGGCGTGCGACCGTGGCGCTCTCCGGAAGGTATAACCTGATGGTGATTCGCTCTGCCACATTTATCCAGCCGGGTCAGCACCAAACCAGCCGCCATCAGGAGACCTACCGCATGACGCTCTACGATATCATTCTCACCGGATCGCGCGAATACCCAAGCAGGCCGGCACTCTACTATCGCGATCAGGCCCTAACGTACGGCGAGCTGGCGGAATGGGTCAATCGAACCGCTTCCGCCATGCAGAAGTCCGGAATCCGCCCCGGCGACCGCGTGGCGGTGCTGCTGCCGAACTGCCCTCAGTTCACCGCCGTCTATTTCGCATGCGCGGCAATTGGCGCAGTCTGCGTGCCGGCCAACCCCCTTCTTAAGCCAGCGGAGTTAAAGCACATCTGGGCAGATTCGAGGGTTCGAGCACTTTTTACTGTTCCACAGCTTCTGCCTGGTTCAATTGAGGCGAAGGCCGAGGTTCCAAGCCTAACGACCGTGGTGGTGGTGGGAGAGGCGGAGGGAGCAGTTGGTTTCGACGAGTACATCGCATCTGGCGCAGCCGAGGCGATCCATGAGACATCTGTCTCACCATCCGATGCAGCGGTCTGCATCTACACGTCTGGCACCACGGGCAGGCCAAAGGGGGCACTGCTATCGCATGCTAACCTCATCGCAAATTGCGAGCAGATCCGGGACGCTTTGGATATCGGCGAGAAAGATAACTTCCTCTGCGTGCTGCCGCTTTTCCACTCGTTCGCGGGAACTGTCTGCCAAAACGCCTCGCTCTTTCATGGCGCGTCCACGACCTTGCTTGATGCATTTCACCCGGCGCGCGTGCTGGAGGCCGTCGAGCAAAGGCGCTCCACCATTTTTGCCGGAGTGCCAGCAATGTATGGCGCTCTCATTCAGTTTCCAGCCGACCGGGAATATGACTTCACCTCCGTGCGCTACTGCGTCTCTGGAGGAGCGCCGATGCCTCCGGCACTCCTTGCGGCATTCGAGGCGAAGTTTAACACGATTATTCTGGAGGGCGACGGTCCCACGGAATGCGGCCCGTGTACGGCGGTTAACCGGCCCGACATGCCCCGAAAGATAGGCAGCATCGGGCCCGCAGTGGACCGATGCGAGATGCGAATTGTGGACGAGCAGGATAATGAGCTTGCCGTTGGAGAGGTCGGCGAGATTGTGGTTCGCGGACCGAATGTGATGATCGGCTACCACAACTTGCCCGAGGAGACCGCCGAAGCGATGAAGAACGGCTGGTATCACACGGGCGACCTGGGGCATGTGGACGAGGACGGCTACTTCTATATCGTGGACCGCAAGAAGGACATGCTGCTCGTGGGCGGCCTAAACGTCTATCCGCGCGAGATAGAGGACGTGCTTTACCAGCATGCGGCCGTGCTGGATGCAGCCGTAATTGGCGCATCGGACGACCTAAAGGGCGATGAAGTGGTCGCCGTTGTGACGCTCAAGCCGGGAGCAGAGGCGACGGACAGAGAGCTGATTCGATTCTGCCGCGAGAGCCTGGCGAACTACAAGGTTCCGCGCCGCGTGATATTCCGAGAAAACCTGCCGCGAGGTGGCACTGGAAAAGTGCTGAAGCGCCTCCT